>NZ_JFJX01000056.1:0-236183 GCF_000611875.2 Tatumella sp. UCD-D_suzukii | reverse complement strand
TCCGCGCATTCAAAGCCATTAAAGACGGTGAAATACCGCACCTGAACGTCAACTACTAATCACACCGGAGTATCGCTAATGACAACCAACGTCATCGGCGGCGTCATTGGCGCTGCTAAATCACTGTTTAAATCACAGCTTGACCGTATCAAGCGATTTGTTAATGAAGCGGCCCGTCCGGGCGGGGAGGCTTTTGCGTGAAGAGACTGAAATTTAACGTCGGATTTATTCGCTACTCACTGCCGGATAACGATGCTAACCGGCTTCGGATGTTACAGCTTACCAGGAGGTCGAAATGAGCCTGAACCTGAAAATAGAGTGCAGCGGAATGCATACCGGATGGCAGGCAAGACCAGGGAAGTACAACTTTGAGCTTGAAGATTGCCAGGTAGGACCACTGACCCGGGAGCAACAGACAAAACTGTGCGGCCAGATGGATTTCGACATCCTGGTTGAGTATGTGAACTCGTTCGCGGAGGTGAAGAATGTTGCTTGAACCTTCATTTGCAGTCGCTGAGAACGCAGAGGCACAACGCTGGGATCGGCACTATGCCGAACTGAATTATGACGAGGCGGTGCGGGAACGGGCCGAGGAATTGTCTGCTCAGTACCCTGACACCGTAGAGGAATTTGCGAGAGAGCATCCCCTGTTAATGGCGATGTTATCTACCGACGACGCTCAGGATGAGTATGCCGAATTTGTCGATCGCCTTTGCCTGAAGCTGGCAGAGGCTGAGTGGAAACAGTAAAAATTAGAGAGGTAAAGCATGTCCACAGCATTAAGCACGATGGCTAACAAACTGGCTGACAAGCTGGGAATGGAAGCTGGTGAGCAACTGGTTCCAGTCCTGAAAGCAACCGCGTTTTCTGGCGATGCAACAGACGCTCAGTTCGTAGCGCTCCTGGTCGTCGCTAATCAGTACGGGCTCAATCCATTCACCAAAGAGATTTACGCATTCCCTGACAAGCAAAACGGGATTGTGCCGGTGGTTGGAGTAGATGGCTGGGCAAGGATCATCAACGGGCATCCCCAGTTCGACGGAATGGATTTTGAGCAGGATTCGGAATCATGCACCTGCCGGATTTACAGGAAAGACAGGAATCACCCAATCAGCGTTACAGAGTGGATGGATGAATGCCGAAGGGAAGCCTTTAAAAGCAAAAGCGGCTATGAGGTCAAAGGCCCATGGCAGTCGCACCCGAAAAGAATGCTTCGCCATAAAGCCATGATTCAATGCGCTCGCCTGGCATTTGGCTTTGCCGGGATTTATGACAAAGACGAGGCTGAACGAGTTATTGAAGGTACTACCGCCGAAGTTAATGCCGGCAAGCAATCAGACGATCGCCGCCCGGAACTTATCAGTAAAGCTGAGGAGTCTGCCCGCTTTGGCGCCGCGTCTTACGAGAAGTTTTGGACTGGGCTGACCCAAGAAGAAAAGCAGATCATCGGGACGGCCGATAAAAAACGCATCTATCAGATCAGCAAGGACGCTGACAATACCGTTGAGGGAGAATTGGTTAATCAGGAGGTGGCCTGATGGAACAGCGCATACTGAAAAATCTGATGGTCTACAGCCCAAAATCTGGCGTGTTTACATGGATTAACCCACCGCAAGGACACGAGGAATTGCTTGGGGAGCAGGCTGGTAGCCCATCCAAAGGGAGTAAGATCTACTGGATAATTCAAATTTTCGGCAAGAAATATAAGCGTTCACATCTGGCCCACTTGTTCATGACGGGGAATATGCCATCCGGTGTCGTTGATCATATAAACGGCAATTCTTTGGATGATAGATGGCTCAATATCAGGGACACCACATACGCCGTGAACGCCCAAAACAGGCTCGTTGGAAAGTCCGGCAGAAAACTTCCAATGGGAGTTAAGAAATTAAAAAGCGGCCGTTATTTAGCAAGAATTGGCGTTGAAAGAAAATCCGTTTCTCTTGGGACCTTCGATACCGTTGAAGAGGCTCAGTCGGCATATCTCATTGGTAAGGAGAAGTATCATGCTTCAGCGTTCGCCTGATTGGTTTGCGGCCCGATGCGGTCGCATTACCGCAAGCCGACTTGCAGATGTGATGGCGAAAACCAAATCCGGGTATTCAGCCAGCCGTAAGAACTACATGATGGAGCTTATTTGTCAGCGGCTGACAGGGAAGTGTGAGCCAGGATTCACCAGTGGACCAATGATGCGCGGGACAGAACTTGAGCCATTGGCGCGTGAAATGTATGTACTCAATCAGTTCGATGCAGAGGTCACTGAAGTCGGGTTTATTCCCCACCCTGCTATCGAGTGGTTCGGAGCCTCTCCGGACGGCCTGGTCAATGATGACGGACTTATCGAGATCAAGTGCCCCAATACCGCAACCCACATTGAAACCATGCGCACAGGGAAGCCAAAGCGGGAATATATCCTGCAGATGCATGCTCAGATGATGTGTACCGGCAGGAACTGGTGCGATTTCGTCAGCTTTGATAAGGACAAGGGAATGTCCGCTATCAGGCATCAAGGAAAAGATAACCTGGCAGTTAAACAAGGGGCCAATGACCGGGCAGCAACTGGCCGACATGTTCGGCCTCAGCCTCGGCAGGATAAACGAGGTTATGCGCTCCAGCTTTAAAGGCGACACCGTGAAGCTCGGCAAAGGAGAGCCATTCGCCACTGACGGCCGGGCCATGGACAGACTCTACTGGCTGGAAGCCAAACCACGGCGCGTTAATGCGAAAGAAAAGACACGGATCGTCTTCAGCCGAAAGCACTACGTCAATTAAACCCCCATTCACCCACCCTATCCTCTGCCATACGGCACCGGGAGGGTTATCTGTTGGAGAGGAAAAGTGGAAACATTAGCAACAGGCGTCACAGTCGAAAAAACAGATGTGCTCTCATTCATCATTTCCGGCGTGGAGCGATTAGATCCTGTCCGGGTGATGATTGAAAACTATGGGCCAGGGCGAGGTCGTATCACAATCACATGCTATGGGAAGGCGTGGACCGGCGCATGGTTCGCAATGGGCGAGGACTCAGTACAGGAGTTCATTAAACGGGTAAGCAACGAATACCTGATCGGATATTTTGCCCCCGATATGGAAAGCACGGTCAATGATGACAATGACGCCAATCTTGCTTTCGTGAAGACTGAAATTATTAAATTGCGGCGTGACAGGGAAATAATGTCCGATGAAGCCCGGGGAATGTGGGTAGAGGCAGAAGATGCTGAGGACGTAAAAGTTAGCTGTTGCGATTGCAGGATAGGAGACAGCCTTCCCGGACTGCTGGGTGATGAACCGTGGTACGCAAAGTGGCCCTCTGTACCGAATCATAAATATCAGTACCTCGACCGCATCGTGAATGCTGTCCGTGTTGGCCTATCTGAAATGGAGCGTACAGCATGACTGATATCTCAGAACTGGTGCTTATTATGAAGCTTGATTTGCATCGCGCTGTTGGGAATTTCAACCCAGAGATAAAAGTAAAAACAGTGTACTTACAGAGGATAGTTGAGGCACTGGTGAGCGCGCAGGCTCGCATTGCCGAACTGGAAGCCCGAACAGTGAAGCTGCCAAAACCAATCAGTGTTCTGCATAGAAGAGATTTTATTGATGCTCACCGATCTATTTATGCCTACGCAGAATCTGAGGTTAATTGTGCTCTGGATTTAGCTGGCATCAAATGGGAGTCTGAGTGATGGCTGATATCTCAGAGCTGGTGAAATCTGAAATAAGCGATTTCTGCGCCGGGCTGGAATCGCCAGGGCGCCCGGAAACGCCTGAAGAGATTCAGCGAGAGTTAATGGGCAGGATTTTGCCACTGATTAAAGACGAACGCCGGGAATGGATGGCGCGGGGTGCGGAAAAGGCGGCGGAACTGATAAATATAGCTGCCGATGAATTTCCTGAATCTGTGAATGATATTGCTTCCGAATGCTCTGGCATTGCTTCAAATACTGCCAGCAAAATCCGCGCTGGGGAGGTAACTTTTCGGGAAATCGACAATTCGACAACCGAAACTTTTCGGGAAATCTCAGAAACGACAACCAACTGTCCGGAAATTCCGGATCGTTGCATGGAAGAACATGAAGTTATGCGCAGAGCCATAGCTACTATGATAACTGAGCAGAGGCAGCAGGAGCCTGATTTCTTTGTTGTAGTAACCAGCGCGGGTATTTGCCAGTCGTTCCATAAATACAGGGCGGATGCTGAATTCATTACATCCAAGCCATTCAATCCAGGATATTCGATACTTGAGATTTACACCGCCCCGCCGGTACCGGTGATTAAGTTGCCTGATGATATTGACTGGAACGATGCGTTTAAATTGTTGGATATAAGAGTGTGTGGTGAGGACAGGATTAGAGCGTTCATGATGGGCGCTAACTGGCGGCTGGCAGAAACCAAACGCCTCAACGGCCTGGGGGAGTGATGAGTAACATTGCTGAAGCAATCCCGTGGTTAATTATCGGTCTGTTTGTCTGCTCTGATATGGATACGAAAATGACCCGAATCACCACTCACATACTGGCAGGTAACTACCCTGCTTTCATTAAACGAATAGCGTTCCGCATAGCTCTGTGGGATGCGTACAGGAGGAAGTGATGGCCACAATTTCACAGATACGCAATATGCTTTCTCAAGGCGAGATTGTCACTATTCCGACCAAACACATATTCCTGTTTATGCAAGAGTGCGAAAAATACCCTTCCGGGGATGAGCGTTACACAATCCGTCCTAAAGGTGACGGACGAAACCATGAGGTCTTCGATACCAGAAAGAGGCCAGATTTAAAATGATACTTGCCGGATACGTCATCCTCATTCTCTCTGGTAACCAGGCAACTCCCCTCACTGAAACAATCTACCCCACCGAAACACAGTGCGAACATCAGATCGAAGCTATGGCAGACGTCAAGCCCCAGCATGTGTTTTTGTGTGGCGAAGTCGAAAGAAAGATGTAATATAAAGTTTTCTTAAGTGATGGGCTCATCATGAAAAACGAAGAATTGCAGACAAAGGTGATAATAGTAGACTCAAATGCTTGGAATTTTTTGTTTGAAAGTAATATTGACCTTTTTTCTTCAACGTTTGAAAAATTCCGCTTCGCCATAACTTGGATGATTGAAAAGGAAATGGAATGTATGTCGAATAGAGAGGATAAGAAAGATCTCATAGCTTACTACAACCAATACAAACCATGCGTTGATAGATTCAAAAAGCCATTCGGATTTTACGCGAGCAATGTACCTGATGATATGCAAAGGTGTGTTGGTTTCGGTCAGGGACCATTCATAGCACTTAAAGAGTCAGAGCAGCTTGTTGCAAAATCAAAATTCATAGGAAATCAAAGGAAAACCCTTCTATTTAAAAATGAGACAGATCTAAATATGGCATGCAAGGCATACGGCAACGTGTTCATCCTAACTAGAGATTTCAAAAAGCCAGGACCTCTCAAAGACATTGAAAATTTAGTAGGAATCCCAGATACCCCTTTATCCGAATTGGATTTCAAAGAGCTACTCTGTAAGAGTACAACTAGGTAAAGACGCCCAATGAGCCGGTTTAGTACAAAGCTATTACTAGCGCCCAGATTATAGCTCCTGATACCTGAGCGTTTATGTGGCTAAGCCGCCTGAACGATGTAATATTTCTATCAGGAGGAATAACTATGTCATTCAATATTTCGGATAAGCCGGCGGAAAAGCGTGAGAAAAATAATGTCGAGTTGCAGGTTCTACATGGCAGCGACCCGGTTGATCAGAGGAAGGTACAATGAGTCTTGGGGCTAATGAATGTGCTGCCATTGCTTCGGCTGCTGCTTCATTAGGTAGCGTTGCAGTTTCAGTTATCACATATAGGCAGCAATCAGAAAATAATAAACAAGCAGAATTAGATAAGTTGACGGATAGGTTGATTGCTTTAGCTTCTAGAGCAAACTCATATAAAAACATTCAAGATAAATGGCTTCGTAGCTTTAATGATGCGGCAGATTTGGTTTATGCCATCGACTCTGCCGCATTCAGAATACAGTCTGTATCAAGAAAATATAAGTTGGATAAAGCTCAAACCAAAGACTTAAAGTCATACTTTATTAATTATCTTTCATATCAGATAGTTGAAGAAATGAGATTGAAGGATATGCCTACCTTTGAAATAGATGCCAGCTATGGCATTGATGACTTTGATCATATATGTTTCCTCTGGAAGAGAGGGGTTGGATACTTAATGTTCGACAAAGAAATGTACCGCGCCTGATTAACATGACTACCCGCCTCGGCGGGTTTTTTATTGTCCAAAGGAAACCACCATGACCCACGCAGACCCAATCGACCAGGCGTCAGAACTGGAGCAGCAACAACTGAAAATTGCGATGGCGAACCGCCCGCGCCCGAAGCCGTTCACCGGCAAGTGCTATAGCTGTGGTGACACCATCGACAAAGGCCACTATTGCGATTCATCCTGCCGTGAAGATGACGAGAAACGCGAACGCGCCGCGAAGTTTAAACGCCACTAACCCCACCCACTAAACCAAACCGCCCTATCCCCGCACCGGTCACCGGCGGCATCGTCGTGCCTGCGGGTTGGGTAAAGGAGAATGCTATGCAGATTGAGCAACTCGTCACTGAAAAAGAAGTAATGGCCTGCCTTAACATCCGATCGCCTAATACGATGTGGCGTTACAGAAAGGAATGCTGCTTTCCGGAGCCGGTACGTTCACACCCGAACCAATACCGGCCATCGGAGGTGCAAAGCTGGATAAACAATGGCGGCTCTAAGCAGAAGATAGCTTCCTGACGTGCCAAAGTATCTTATCCGCGTGAAGCTCATACCCCTGCTTCTGCTCTTCGATCCAGTCATGCTTATTGTACACAGCCATAATCCCGCCCAAATCATGCCCCAGCATCTTCTCGGTGACATGGGGCGCAACTCCCTGCTCAGACAGTCGTGTAACGAGCGTTCGGCGAAAATCGTGCGCCCTCCAGTACCCAATATCCATCTCGTCACGAATCCTGCCTATATACCTGTTGGCCGCCGATATGGATATCGGCTTGTCCAGAGCATCTCCCGGAAACAAAATCCCTTTATATGTTGTCAGCGCCTTTTCAAGCAGTGGCTCAATTTTCGGAAATATTGGTCTGCGGATTATATTTCCCATCTTGCTCAGTTCAGCAGGAGTGGTCCATACCATGCTGTCGAGATCAAAGTGCTGCGTAGTGGCCTGCCTTAGCTCTGAGTTCCTGGCTCCCCATAGCATCAGCATCTGATGAAGGAGCTTGTTAGACGTTGATGCCCGGCTACGGTCTATTTTCAGCCATATCTGTGCCAGCTCCGGATAAGTAAGAACCCTGTCACCCACCTGAGATGATGTACCAAAATCTCGGGGAAGAATATTCATCAGCGATGATGATTCAATATACTGCCTACGGATGCACCAGTGTGTTGCCGTTCTTAACTGGCTAAGAACCTGGCGGGCACGGCGTGGATTTTCCCGCTCCTGCACAGTAAAGAAATCGACCCATTGCTTGGCAGTAATATCTTCCATAGGTACAAAGCGAAATGCGCCATCCATTACCTTCATTACCGTGGAACTGTATAGGTCCCTGGTCTTGGGCCTGAGTTGCGTAATTACGTAGTTTTGATACCAGTAGTTCAGGCAATCAGAAAGAGTGGCCTTTGAACTCTGCCCCCTTTCAAACTTAGAGCGCGGGTCCGCGCCGGAAGCAACCAGCAGCCTCAGTTCATCAGTAATGTTTCTGGCACTGTAACCTCAGAGGGTCCGGTATAGGCTTTGCCTGAAATTGTTCTTAGCTTCGTGTCTGAGAGAGCCATTCTAAAATTGGTACACCCGAAAAATTGTGGTTGGTACAAGAATGGTACAAAATATCACATGGAGTAAAGAGGATAACAAAGGAAAGTTCAGGATAAAAAAGGTTGTTAATTGAGCAATTATAGCGATAACAAATTGATATTTAATAAAATAACAGGAAAGAAAAGGAAGGTTTCGGATGAAAAAGAATGAATCAGTAACGCCTACCTTCCTTTTCCATGATTATGAGACCTTCGGTAAGCATCCGGCACTGGATCGCCCTGCACAGTTTGCCGGCATCCGCACGGATGCAGACTTCAATATCATCGGCGAACCTGAAGTCTTTTACTGCCGGCCTGCCGATGACTACCTTCCCCAACCGGAAGCGGTCATGATCACCGGCATCACGCCGCAGCATGCGATGGCACAAGGCGTCAGTGAAGCTGAATTTGCGCAACGTATTCATGCCCTGTTCAGTGAACCCGGTACCTGCGTGGTCGGCTATAACAACGTACGTTTCGATGATGAAGTTACACGCAATATTTTCTACCGTAACTTCTACGACCCTTACGCCTGGAGCTGGCAGAACGGTAATTCGCGCTGGGATTTACTGGACGTCATGCGTGCCTGCTATGCATTACGCCCCGAAGGAATTGTCTGGCCCGAAAATGAAGAGGGTTTTCCTTCATTCCGGCTGGAACATCTGACCAAAGCAAATAATGTCAGCCACGAGCAGGCCCATGATGCCATGTCTGATGTGTATGCCACTCTCGCAATGGCGAAACTGGTGCGGGAAAAGCAGCCAAAACTGTTCGATTTCCTGTTTCTCCACCGTAATAAAAACAAGCTACAGACGCTTATCGATATTCCGCAGATGAAACCGCTGGTGCATGTCTCCGGGATGTTCGGGGCTGCCCGCGGTAATACCAGCTGGATAGTTCCGCTGGCATGGCATCCTGATAACCGTAATGCACTGATCACTCTCGACCTGGCCGGAGATATTCAGCCATTGTTACAGGAGAGTGCGGATGAACTGCGCGAACGTCTCTATACCCCACGCGAACAGCGGGGTGATCTCCCGCCGGTCCCGTTAAAACTGGTACATATTAATAAGTGCCCGGTGCTGGCCCCGGCCAGCACCTTGCGCCCGGAGGATGCTGACCGGCTGGGGATTGATCGCCAGTTCTGTCTGGATAATCTGGCGCTGCTCCGGCAACATGCCGACATACGGGAGAAAGTTGTGGCTATCTTTGCTGAGGGGCGTGAATTTGAACCCACTCAGGATGTGGATGCTCAGCTGTATGACGGCTTCTTCAGCGATGCCGACCGTCAGGCGATGAATATCGTCCGGGGTACCGAACCGCGTAATCTTCCAGCCCTGGACATCACTTTTGACGATAAGCGTATTCTGCCGCTGCTGTTCCGCTATCGTGCCCGTAATTTTCCGGGAACCCTCGATCATGGTGAGCAGCAATGCTGGCTGGAACATCGCCGTGAAACACTGAATCCGGTGCGGGTTGAACAATATATCAGTGAGCTGGAGCAGCTCGCCAGCCTCTATGCGGACGATGAACGTAAGCAATCCCTGCTGAAGTCCCTTTACCGTTATGCCGAAACACTGCTGAGCTGATGCGGCAATAAAAAAGCCCTGTCAGGTTTCCTGACAGGGCTTTATCAGCAACCCGCGCAGCGAAGGATTATAACCCTTCTTCGCTGTACTGAGGAACCGGCTTACGGAAAGCCCGGGTCACAAACGCCAGGTAGATAATACCGATACCCGCCCAGATCAGGCCGAGGATCATCGAGCTCTCTTCCAGGTTCAGCCACAGCGCACCGACTGTCAGTGCCCCCAGAACCGGCAGCACCAGATACTGGAAGTGGTCATTCAGCGTCTTATTACGTTTCTCGCGGATCCAGAACTGTGAAATCACCGACAGGTTAACGAAGGTAAACGCCACCAGAGCACCAAAGTTAATCAGCGCCGTCGCAGTGACCAGGTCAAAGTTGATCGCCAGTAACGCAATGGCACCGACCAGCAGCACGTTATAGGTCGGGGTAGACCATTTATGTGAGATATGACCAAAGAAACGGTTCGGGAACACACCGTCACGTCCCATCACATACATCAGACGAGAAACCCCGGCATGGGCCGCCATTCCTGAGGCCAGTACGGTCACACAGGAGAAGATCAGAATACCGAACTGGAACGTTCTGCCCGCCACGTACAGCATGATTTCAGGCTGTGAGGAATCCGGGTCTTTAAAACGGGAGATGTCCGGGAAGTACAGTTGCAGGAAGTAAGACACCGCAACAAACAGTACCCCGCCGATCAGCGCCGTCATGAAAATCGCCCGCGGAATGGTACGCTCTGCATCTTTTGTCTCTTCAGACAATGAGCTCAGACCATCGAAGCCCAGGAAGGAGAAACAGAGTATCGTCGCCCCGGTGATCATCGGTACAATATGTGCGTCCGCGGACCAGAACGGTTTCGTACTGGCTAAGGTTCCGGCACCAATACCGTGGCTGACACCGTAGATAATCAGTCCGACGATGGCAATCATCACCGCAATCTGCAGCACAACGATAATACTGTTGAAGTTGGCAACCGTTTTAATCCCTTTCAGGTTAGTCACGGTCATAAATACCACCAGCAGTACCACGAAGATCCACGAAGGGATGCCCGGCAGCAGGGATTCAAAATAGCTTTTTGCCAGCAGAATATTAATCATTGGCATAAACAGGTAGTCCAGCAGTGAGGACCAGCCGACCATAAATCCGACATGCGGGCTAATGGATTTTTGTGCATAAGTGTACGCAGAACCGGCCGACGGGAACCGACGAACCAGTTTACCGTAACTCAACGCAGTAAACAGAATAGCGATAGTCGCAAAGATATACGCAGTCGCAACGTGACCACTGGTCAGTCCCGATACGATACCGAAAGTATCAAATAAGGTCATGGGCTGCATATAAGCCAGACCAATCATGATGACAGGAAGCAGCGTAAGTGTTTTTTTCAGGTTAGCGCGCTTAGGTGCAGCAGAGGTATTAGTTTGCATTGTTCATGGCCCCTACAGTAACAATCGTCTGAGATTGTGCCACAGGGATATTCCGCAGAATGCAGAAAGATGAGTATGAAGTGTTCATCGTGCGCGTCGCGCCGTAGTCATCGCGAAAGCGTGCACCAGACATCGCTGGTGAAGTGGTGAAAAGCCCCATCAAAATTTCCTCTAACTCACGCCATTGCGTGTATCTGATGTATATCTCTCCGGAAAACGTCCGGCCCCGTAGGTTTGTTTTGAAACTATATATGCAAAAAAAATAACCGACGCCGGAAAAAGGCATCGGTTATTCTCAAATTTGCAGGCGCGCATTCTGCCTAAAAACACCCGTTAACACAAGAGATTATCACCGTTATCCGGGGAATTATCTTAAATATCCGGCTTATCCCTGAGCAAAAGGCATATCGTAAGGGTCCGGCCACTGATAGCGGAAGCCACGTTCGCGGCAGATGCGCTGCCCGTTGACCTCTTTACCTGCCATTGTGGCGGGTTCACCGTCGAAGACCGGCGGGATCCAGCCAGCGTTAGCGGCAAGCCTGGTGTAATAGTCTTCCCGTGACGGATGCCCCTCTGCACACAGATTATAGACGGCTCCCTGCGCCGGTTGTTCCAGCAGCATCACAATCGCGGAAATCACATCATCCAGGTGAACCAGATTCACCCCCTGACGGCCATGACTCAGGCCGGTTTTCCCTGCGAGAAAGCGTCCCGGATGCCTCGCCGGTCCCACCAGCCCGGCGAGACGAAGAATATCCACCGTCGTACCGGGTAAATCATGAAGCCATTGCTCCAGGCGGACCAGTGATCCACCGGCCGGGGTGACCGGATCCAATGCGCTTTCTTCATCAGCCTCGCCCTGCAGATTACCGTACACCGAGGTAGAACTGGTGAAAATAATATGCCGGACCTGCCGGGCCAGGGCCATATCGACAATATTCTGCACCGCCTGAATATATTGCTCGCTGGTTTCGACCGTCCGTCGCGCCGGTAAGGTCACCACCAGGGCATCCACATCCAGCAGTTCGGCTAAATCATCAGGGTCACACTGCGGTTCCGGATCCAGCGTCAGCAGGCTGGCCGGAATGCCGGAGGCTCGTGCTGCCTGCACACCATCTTCAGTCGTCTTACTGCCCGTTACCTGCCAGCCACGTCCGACCAGCGCCCGGGCCAGGGGCATCCCCAGCCAGCCCAGACCGACAATTGCTACTTTTTTCGCCATAAGTCTGCCTTTATAATGTCCTGTCAGATACCGTTTAAGTAAGCGATGATCTTATGCCTGTGGCGGTTTTCAGGCCAGCATAAATTTATTAAGGAATTTATGATTATCAGGCCGAAAAAAGGGTTGCCAGTCGCCGCTATTTTGGGTAGGTTAATTGACAGACAATTAAATCAATTTACGTCGGAATATTTTATGAATAGCGTCCAGATTAACCACCATCATCACCATCACCCTGACTAGTCTTTCAGGCGATGTGTGCTGGGAGACGAAAAGATCTTCCAGTGGTTTGGACGCATAAAAAAACCCCGGAAGATTTCTTCCGGGGTTTTTTTATGGACAACGATTTCAGAATAATAAATTCCGTACAGGAAAAATAAGCAGAGGACAGGACAGATGTTAGATAATAAACGTATCCGTATTGCAATGCAGAAATCAGGCCGTCTGAGTGATGATTCCAGAGAACTGCTTAGCCGCTGCGGCATTAAAATTAATCTGCAGCAACAGCGCCTGATTGCCTTCGCAGAAAATATGCCTATCGATATTCTGCGGGTACGCGATGACGATATTCCGGGCCTGGTGATGGACGGTGTCGTTGATTTAGGAATTATCGGCGAAAACGTGCTGGAAGAAGAACTGCTGACCCGCCAGGCCCAGGGCGAAAATGCCGGTTACACGACTCTGCGCCGTCTGGATTTCGGGGGCTGCCGTTTATCACTGGCGATGCCTGCCGATGCCGGATATACCGGGCCGGAATGTCTGGATAACAAACGCATCGCCACCTCCTACCCGCATCTGCTGAAACGCTACTTTGATAGCAAAAACCTCTCTTTTAAACCCTGTATGCTGAACGGCTCCGTCGAAGTTGCTCCCCGTGCCGGTCTGGCCGATGCCATCTGTGACCTGGTGTCCACCGGGGCGACACTGGAAGCCAATGGCCTGCGCGAGGTGGATGTCATTTATCGCTCCAAAGCGGTGTTGATCCAGCGCGAAGGCGAAATGCCGGAAGAAAAACAGTACCTGATCGACAAACTGCTGACCCGTATCCAGGGCGTCATTAAAGCACGTGAATCCAAGTACATTATGCTGCATGCGCCATCTGAGCGCCTGGAAGAAGTCATTGCCCTGATGCCTGGCGCAGAGCGTCCGACCGTACTGCCACTGGCGGGTGACCAGGCCCGTGTCGCCATGCATATGGTCAGCAGCGAGACCCTGTTCTGGGAAACGATGGAAAAACTGAAATCTCTGGGTGCCAGTTCCATCCTTGTTCTGCCCATTGAAAAAATGATGGAGTAAGAGATGAGCCGCTTCGACACTATTATTCGCTGGAATGAGTGTTCTGCTGACGAGCAACAGGCTTTACTGAAACGCCCTGCGCTGGCTTCTTCAGACACCATCAGCCAGACCGTACAGCATGTGCTCGACCAGGTGTTTAGCCGGGGTGATGATGCGCTGCGTCAGTTTAGTGCGCAGTTTGATAAAGTAAGCCCTGAAACGATTGCTGTCAGTGCCGCCGAAATCGATGCCGCGGTCTCCCGGGTCAGTGGATCACTGAAATCGGCGATGCAGACAGCAGTCGCTAATATCGATGCTTTTCATCAGGCGCAGGTGTTTCCTGGCGTGGATATCGAAACCCGCCCGGGCGTACGTTGCCAGCAGGTCACCCGCCCTATTCGCTCGGTCGGCCTCTATATTCCGGGCGGATCTGCCCCCCTGTTTTCCACCGTCCTGATGCTGGCAACACCGGCACGAATTGCCGGATGTGAAAAAGTTGTGCTCTGTTCACCGCCACCGATTGCCGACGAGATCCTGTACGCAGCACGTTTGTGCGGTGTGACCGAAGTCTTTCAGGTGGGTGGCGCGCAGGCCATTGGTGCGATGGCGTTCGGCACCGATACCGTACCGAAAGTCGATAAAATCTTTGGTCCGGGTAACGCCTGGGTGACCGAAGCCAAACGCCAGGTCAGTCAGCGGCTGGAAGGCGCGGCCATCGATATGCCGGCCGGTCCGTCAGAAGTGCTGGTCATTGCCGATGAACAGGCCACCCCTGCGTTTGTTGCCTCTGATCTGCTGTCTCAGGCAGAGCACGGCCCGGACTCGCAAGTGGTTCTGCTGACGCCGTCAGCGACACTGGCGCAGCAGGTGGCTGAGGAAATAACGGCTCAACTGACTCTGTTGCCCCGTGCAGAGACCGCGCGTCAGGCGCTGGAAAGTAGCCGGCTGATCGTGGCCGATGACCTGGCGCAATGCATCGCTATATCTAATCAGTATGGCCCTGAACACCTGATCATTCAGACCCGTGATGCCCGCCAATGGGTTGACCAGATTACCAGTGCCGGCTCTGTGTTCCTGGGTGACTGGTCACCGGAGTCTGCCGGGGACTACGCCTCGGGAACCAACCATGTTTTGCCGACTTACGGCTACACCGCGACCTATTCAAGTCTGGGTCTGGCCGATTTTCAGAAACGGATGACCATTCAGGAACTTTCTCCGGCAGGTTTTTTATCACTGGCTCCGGCGATTGAAGAACTGGCGGCGGCTGAGCGGCTCGATGCGCACAAGAATGCCGTGACATTACGGGTGAAAGCACTGGAGGATAATGTATGACGGGTTCTATCGGGCAACTTGCCCGCAAAAATGTGCGGGAGCTGACGCCTTATCAGTCAGCAAGACGCTTAGGCGGCAACGGCGATGTGTGGCTGAATGCGAATGAATATCCGCTGGCCGTCCCTTTCAGTTTTACCCAGCAGACCCTGAACCGTTACCCGGAATGTCAGCCGGCACAGGTGATTGAGCGATATGCCGCTTACTGCGGGCTGAATAAAGAGCAGGTGCTGGTCAGCCGCGGGGCCGACGAAGGTATCGAACTCCTGATGCGGGCCTTCTGCGAGCCGGGTCAGGATAAAGTCATGTTTTGTCCGCCAACCTACGGCATGTATAGCGTCAGTGCAGAAACACTGGCGATAGAAACCCTGACCGTTCGCTCGCTCGATGACTGGCAACTGAATCTGCCTGCCATCCTGTCACAACTGGACGGGGTTAAACTGATTTATCTGTGCAGCCCGAACAACCCGACCGGTAACCTGGTTAATCCGGACGATATCCGTCAGCTTCTGGCAGCCACGGCAGGAAAAGCCCTGGTGATTGCCGATGAAGCCTATATCGATTTCTGTCCTGACGCTTCACTGGTCAGCTGGCTGGACGAATTCCCGAACCTGGTCATTTTGCGCACCCTCTCTAAAGCATTTGCTCTGGCCGGGCTGCGTTGCGGTTTTACTCTGGCAAACCGGGAAGTGATCGATGTGCTGTTAAAAGTGATAGCCCCTTATCCGCTCTCCACCCCGGTGGCTGAAATTGCTGCCAGAGCTCTGAGCGAACAAGGGCTGGCTGAAATGCGCAGGCATGTGGCGGAGCTTAACAGCACCCGTGAATGGCTGCTGCAGCAACTCCAGGCATCCCCCCTGACCGAGCAGGTGTACCCAAGCCATGCTAACTATCTGCTGGCTAAATTCACCGACTCACCGCGCGTCTTCCGCGCACTGTGGGACCAGGGGATCATTTTACGTGATCAGAATAAGAACCCCGGCCTGGCGGGATGTTTACGAATTTCTATCGGTACCCGTCAGGAGTGTGAAACCCTGATCACCGCCCTGAATAACCTGACTTTGGCGGAGCAAGCATGAGCCAGAAAACCCTTTTTATTGACCGTGACGGCACCCTGATTTCTGAACCCCCTGAAGACTTCCAGGTCGACCGTATGGATAAACTGGCCTTCGAGCCAGGTGTCGTCCCGGCACTGCTGCGTCTGCAGGCTGCCGGCTACCGGCTGGTGATGATCACCAATCAGGACGGGCTGGGCACCGACAGTTTTCCGCAAGCGGATTTCGATGGTCCACACAATCTGATGATGCAGATCTTTACCTCGCAGGGGATCGCCTTCGATGAAGTGCTGATTTGCCCTCATAAACCGGAAGACCACTGTGACTGCCGCAAACCGGCGACAAAACTGGTTGAGCCGTGGCTGCAGGCCGGTGTGCCGGATAAAGAACACAGCTATGTCATCGGCGACCGCCAGACGGATATTCAGCTTGCCGAAAATATGGGTATCAAAGGTATTCGTTACGGTGAAGAAGAGAACTTCTGGCCTGCCATCGCCGAACGTCTGACCCGCAAAGATCGCCACGCTCTGGTCCAGCGTAATACCAAAGAAACCCGTATTACGGCTGAAGTCTGGCTGGATCGTGAAGGCGAAAGCAAAATCAGTACCGGTGTCGGCTTTTTTGATCACATGCTGGATCAGATTGCTACTCACGGCGGCTTACGGATGAATATCGATGTTAAAGGTGATCTTTACATTGATGATCACCATACGGTTGAGGATACCGGCCTGGCATTGGGTGAAGCATTACTGAAAGCACTGGGTGATAAACGTGGTATCGGCCGTTTCGGCTTTGTGTTGCCCATGGATGAGTGTCAGGCTCGTTGTGCGCTGGATATCTCCGGACGCCCTTACCTGGTGTATAAAGCAGAGTTTAACTATCAGCGCGTCGGCGACCTCAGTACCGAGATGATCGAACACTTTTTCCGTTCACTCTCGTACAGCATGGCCTGTACCCTGCACCTGAAGACCAAAGGGCATAATGACCATCACCGTGCCGAAAGCCTGTTTAAAGCCTTTGGCCGTACGCTTCGTCAGGCAATTCAGGTGAACGGGAACACACTGCCGAGCTCAAAAGGAGTTCTGTAATGGATGTGGTTATTCTTGATACCGGGTGCGCAAATCTGTCATCCGTAAAATGGGCCATTGAACGTCTGGGCTATCAGCCGATCGTCAGCCGCGATAAAAACGTGGTGCTGAATGCTGACAAGCTGTTTCTGCCGGGCGTAGGTACCGCCAGAGCAGCAATGGATCAATTACGTGAACGTGAGCTGATCGAACTTATCCGTAACTGTACTCAGCCAGTGCTGGGTATCTGCCTGGGGATGCAACTGCTTGCACAGCGCAGTGAAGAGTCAACCGGTATCGATACTCTGGACATTATCCATGCACCGGTATCACTGATGGAAACCGGCTCCCTGCCCCTGCCACATATGGGCTGGAACCAGTTGACGGCACAGGCAGGCCATCCGTTATTCCGCAATATTGCGCCGGAAAGCTATTTTTACTTTGTGCACAGCTACGCGATGCCGGTGACCGGAGCGACCATTGCACAGTGTGATTATGGCCAGCCGTTCTCTGCGGCCGTACAGCAGGATAACTTCTACGGTGTCCAGTTCCACCCCGAGCGTTCAGGCAAAGCGGGCGCACAGTTAATTAAAAATTTCCTGGAGATGTAATGATTATCCCCGCACTTGATTTAATAGAAGGTAAAGTCGTTCGTCTTCACCAGGGAGATTACGCACAGCAACGTGATTACGGTAATGATCCGCTGCCACGGTTGCAGGCCTACCAGCAGGAAGGCGCGCAGGTGTTGCATCTGGTGGATTTAACCGGCGCCAAAGATCCGGCGGCACGCCAGATCCCGTTGCTGAAAACACTGCTTGCCGGGGTCTCAGTACCGGTTCAGGTGGGCGGCGGGATCCGCAGCCGTGAAGATGTGGCAGCACTGCTGGGTGCAGGCGCTGCCCGTGTGGTGGTCGGATCCACGGCGGTAAAACAACCGGAAGAAGTCAGGCAGTGGTTTGCTGAGTTCGGGCCGGATGCGATCGTACTGGCACTGGACATCCGTATTGATGAGCAGCAGCGTAAAGAGGTTGCCATCAGCGGCTGGCAGGAAGCCGCCGGTGTCACGCTGGAACAGGTGATCGAAGACTACCAGTCGGTCGGGCTGAAACATGTGCTTTGTACCGACATTTCGCGTGACGGCACGCTGGCCGGTTCAAACGTTGAGCTTTATCAGGAAATCACCGCGCAGTACCCGGAGATTGCCTTTCAGTCATCCGGCGGCATCGGTTCACTGGAAGATATCGCCGCATTACGTGATAGCGGTGTCCGCGGTGTGATCGTCGGTCGTGCACTGCTCGAAGGTAAATTTACAGTGACGGAGGCTATCGCATGCTGGCAAAACGGATAATACCTTGTCTGGATGTACGTGACGGTCAGGTGGTCAAAGGAGTACAGTTCCGTAACCACGAAATCATCGGCGAGATTGTGCCATTGGCAAAGCGCTATGCGGAAGAAGGTGCCGATGAGCTGGTCTTTTACGATATCACGGCCTCTTCGGATGACCGGGTGGTGGATAAAAGCTGGGTGTCACGCGTCGCTGAAGTGATCGATATCCCCTTCTGCGTCGCCGGCGGGATCAAATCCGTGGAAGATGCGGCACAAATCCTCTCCTTCGGCGCGGATAAGATTTCGATCAACTCTCCGGCCCTTGCCGATCCTGAGCTGATCACCCGTCTGGCCGACCGCTTTGGGGTTCAGTGCATCGTGGTCGGTATTGATACCTGGTATGATGAGAATACGGGCCTGTACCACGTTAACCAGTATACCGGCGACGAGTCACGGACCCGGGTGACTCAATGGCAGACCACCGACTGGGTACAGGAAGTGCAGAAGCGCGGTGCCGGTGAAATCGTACTGAATATGATGAACCAGGATGGCGTACGTAACGGCTATGACCTGAAGCAGTTAAAAGCTGTCCGTGAACTTTGCCATGTTCCGCTTATCGCCTCCGGCGGAGCCGGGACCATGCAACACTTCCTTGACGCGTTCCGGGAAACGAATATCGATGGCGCGCTTGCGGCCTCCGTATTTCATAAACAAGTCATTAATATTGCAGAGCTGAAAGCGTTCCTGCAATCCAACAGTGTGGAGATCCGTGCGTGTTAACGGCAGAACAACTCTCCCGGCTTGACTGGGAAAAAACAGAAGGAATGATCCCTGCGGTCATTCAGCACAAGGTTTCCGGCGAAGTTCTGATGCTGGGTTATATGAATGCACAGGCACTTGAGCAGACACTGAGCAGCGGTAAAGTCACCTTCTGGTCACGTACCAAAGGGCGTCTGTGGACAAAAGGCGAATCTTCCGGGCATTTTTTGCAGGTTGAAAGTATCACGCCGGACTGTGATAACGACAGCCTGCTGATTCTGGCGAACCCGATTGGCCCGACCTGCCATACCGGCACTTCCAGCTGTTTCTCACCCGCATCCAGTGACTGGGGGTTCCTGTACCAGCTGGAACAACTGCTGGCGAGCCGTAAGTCGGCCGATCCTGACAGTTCTTACACGGCCAGTCTGTATGCCCGCGGCACAAAGCGTATTGCCCAGAAAGTCGGTGAAGAAGGTGTTGAGACGGCACTGGCCGCCACGGTGAATGATCGCTTCGAGCTGACCAATGAAGCCTCTGATCTGATCTATCACCTGCTGGTACTGTTACAGGATCAGGAACTGGATCTGAGTGCAGTCATCAATAATCTGCGTGATCGTCACCAGAAGAAATAATGCCTGCCGCAGAGTCCGCCGCTCAGTGTGGCGGACCCTGCGGTAACAACAGGCCGTGACGGTATCACCGCCACGGCCTGCTTCCTGCCTGTCGCCGTTTGCCACCGGACACGCCCGGCATTGCGCCATTTGTATCACCTCCCGTTTCCCGCCTTCCCGCTATCAATACCGTTGCCTGAAAGCCGGGCCAAAGTCTGTCCCGCAGCGGAATACAGAGAGTTGTCGCATAGCCCTGTCACAAGACCGTAATTATTGCTAGATTAACGATGGACTGTATAAAGCAGTCTTTTTGGCAGGACGCGAAGTGTCACCGCTCCGCAACAGAACCTCCCGGCACAGGGAGGGATAATTTATTACAACATTAAAATAATCAGGAATCTGCAAATTATGACGTTCACCCGTAAGTTACGCCTGTCACTGCTGACCGCTCTGCTGGCCGGCGCTCCGTTACTCAGCCAGGCAGCACTCACTCAGGTTCGCTTTGCGGTAGACCCGACCTATCCGCCGTTCGAGTCCAAAACCGCTGACGGAAAACTGGTTGGCTTCGATATCGATTTGGGTAATGCCCTGTGTCAGCAGATGGATGTGAAGTGTGTCTGGGTTGAAAATGAGTTCGACGGAATGATCCCGGCACTGAAAGCCCGTAAATTTGACGCTATTCTGTCGGATATGGGGATCACTGCGGAACGTCTGAAACAGATCGATTTCACCGTACCGGTATATAACACCCCGGTCATGCTGGTCGCCCGCAAAGGTTCAGGACTGTTACCTACTGCTGAATCTCTGAAAGGGAAATCCGTGGGTGTTGAACAGGGCACCGTTCAGGAACGCTATGCACGTCTGAAATGGCAGCCTTACGGTGTTAATGTCGTCCCTTACGGCGACCAGGCTCAGGTCGAGAATGACCTTGTCGCCGGCCGTATTGATGCAGAATTCACCGACGGCGCACAGGCAGGTATCGGCTTCCTGAAATCGCCCGCCGGCAAAGACTTTGAGTTATCCGGCCCGGCTGTGGAAGACCCGATCATCGGCCCGGGCACCGCTATCGGTCTGCGTAAAGGGGACACCGAACTGCGCACCGCCCTGGATGATGCTTATGCAAAAATCAAAGCCAACGGTACCTTTGATAAACTTCAGAAAAAATACTTCACCACCGATATTTCTGTGAAGTAATACGCTCTGCGACCGGAGGAGTTCCTCCGGTCTTACTGCCTGACTTCCCTGCTTCGCAGTCTGTCCGCTACTATCCCCCTGAGCCAGGACCCACACGCTATGCAACAACACAACACTCCGATACTGTCGACGACGTTCGGTACCGAACGAAAAATCGTCAGTTATGAATTCGGTCATGATGATCAGCAACAGGTGTATATCCAGGCCGCATTACACAGCGATGAATTGCCCGGCGTGGCCGTCGCCTGGTACCTGAAACATGCACTCAGTGCGCTGGAAAGTCAGGGGCAATTACGGGCAAAAATTACGCTGGTCCCGGTCGCGAACCCGATCGGATTTTCTCAACAGATACAGGGCCAGCCGCTGGGACGTTTCGATAGCCTGTCAGGTCAGGACTTTAACCGTCAGTTTCCGGCTATCGGCGAGTCACTGGCAGAGATTGCCGGGCCGGAACTGAGCCAGAATATCAGCGACAATAAGCGGGTGATCCGCCAGGCCATTGACCGGTATTTCGATGATTATACCCCGGCCACTGAACTGCAGTCACAGCGGGCAATACTGATGCGTATGGCCTGTAAGGCTGACCTGATGATTGATATTCATTGTGACTGGGAGGCTGTCGCCCATCTGTATACCACACCGCAGGCCTGGCCAGAGGTGTCGGTATTAGGTCATTATCTGGGGTGCCGCACAGCCCTGATTGCAGATATTTCCGGCGGCGAACCGTTTGACGAAGCTTGTGCCGACCCCTGGTATACGCTTCATCGGCGCTTTGGCGAGGCTTATCCGTTACCGGAGGCGCTGAAACCCGTCACACTGGAACTGCGGGGTGCCCGCGATGTCAGTCATGATCAGGCCCGTGAAGATGCCCGTGCTATCATTAATGGCCTGACAGCGCTGGGATATATTTCCGGTGAGACGCCCCCCTTGCCTGAGGTGCCTGCCCCGTTAAAAGCCGACCTGGCGGGTTGTGAATATCTGACGGCACCGCATGCCGGTGTCATCCTTTATACCCGTGAACCCGGCGAGTGGATCCATGCCGGTGAGATAGTGGCGGAAATTCTCGACCCGATCACTGATCAGCTGACACCACTGATTTGCCGACAGGACGGACTGCTGTATGCCCGTCACTGGGTACGTTTTGCCACTGCAGGCCTGCTGGTCGTCCGTCTGGCCGGTGGAGAAGCCGGCCGTCAAGGCCCCCTGCTGGTCCCCTGAGTTAGTCCGGCGGTGCCGCAGGAAGCGGACCTACTTCCTGAGGCGCCCCGCCAGCGAACGTAACTGCCCTGCAACGGTCTTTTTCCGCTGATACTGCTCATTTAACGCCTGTAATTCACGGATGTGAATCTGCTGCTCTGCTACCTGCTGTTGCAACCGCTCAAGTTCCGATGCCATCAGCCTGTTTTGCTCCCTCAGCTCCGCCTGTTGCGAGGCTGCACGCTCTGCTTCAGCAAGCCACTGCTGCTGGTTAGCGGCCTCGCTGGCAGTGTGATGACGAAGATCCTGCTCCAGCCGGCATTTCAGTTTCATCAGTGTCGTTTCGGGATCCCCGCAGGTCAGGTCCTGATAACAGGCCGCAAGGTATTCGGATTCAATATCCGCCGCCGGTATAGCGGGGAGCTGCAGGCAGAACGTGCGGATCTGCCGATAAAAATCTGCATAGGCCGGCCAGTGTTTCAGCGTCGACAGACTCCAGCTAAGGAAGTCGATACTGTAATTAATAAAATCCCGCTGCAGCGGCAGATAAACCGGCTGGCTGGTCAGATGACAATAAAGCGCCCGGATCGCCTGTAGCGAACACTCGTAGGACAGCTCGCGGGTATTGGACAACGAGCCTTCCCGGTTATCCCGATGACTTATCAGCGACGCTTCGCACACCGAAATAGCCTTCGCCTGCAATAACAGCGCACAGACAAAGAACAAATCATTACTGGTGCGGATCTCCTGGAACTGTAAATCTGAACGCAGGATCAGGTCCCGTCTGATCAGTTTATCCCAGGCCCACCAGATAAAGGTCCGGAAAAAATTTTTACGTGTTTCAAACGCGGTAAAGGTCATGGATGCCGGTAATGACTCTGCAAGGATCGTCCATGGCGCGGGAGTACGTTGGTGTGTCAGGCAGTCCAGATTATCGCTGCGAAAAACAACCACATCTGCCCCGGCTGAAATCGCGTGACCATAGGCTTGCGCCAGCATCTCTGTTTCACAGAGATCATCATCATCCAGGAAAATAACAAAATCGCCCTTCGCCAGAGCCATCGCCCGGTTACGTGAATAGCCTGCCCCTCTGTTTTCCTCATTCACTAACACGGTCACCCGTTCATCCGTCGCGCAACACTCGCTGAGAATTCTGACAGTATTATCGGTGGAAGCATCATCAACAATAATAATCTGGATAGCTTGTAAGGTCTGTGACGTAATCGTGTGGAGTGTTTCAGCGATATAATGTTCGGCATTGAACGTCGTGATGATCGCGGTAACCTGTGGTGCTGACATGACTCCCTCCTCTGCGAATGCCATTTTCCCGGGACTCCTGTCCGCCGGTCGCCGGGCTTTATATTGCACTGATCCCGGGCCTGCATACAATACTGCTTCAGAGGTCTGCTGAACATTCTCCGGTCACAAAACCGGAATTTAAGACCACGTCAATGCGAATTGCCTGCCCGGCCATGGTCCTGAGAGGAGGAAGATTTCGGGTCACTCACAGGATAACGGCTGATTATCCGTCCCGGCGATTAAGTATATTCATTACCGGACAGCGCACTGGCCGGAGGTGATGGCAGACGGGTTGCACGGAGACAGGGGATAAAAAAACCCGGAGACTGGCCCCGGGTCTTGCAGATTTCAGACTATCAATGCTGAAATTAATCTAACCACTCAGTGTGGAAAACACCGTCTTTGTCGATACGCTTGTAGGTATGTGCACCGAAATAGTCACGCTGCGCCTGGATCAGGTTTGCAGGCAGGACTTCTGAACGGTAGCTGTCATAGTAAGCGATAGCGGCAGAGAACGTTGGCGTAGGAATACCGTTCTGCACGGCATAAGCAACAACGTCACGCAGCGCCTGCTGGTATTCATCAGCGATATTTTTGAAGTACGGTGCCAGCAGCAGGTTAGCGATTTCCGCATTTTCTGCGTAAGCATCGGTGATCTTCTGCAGGAACTGGGCACGGATAATACAACCGGCACGGAAGATTTTCGCAATTTCACCGTATTGCAGATCCCAGTCATATTGTTCAGACGCCGCACGCAGCTGAGAGAAGCCCTGAGCGTAAGATACAATTTTACCCAGGTACAGGGCACGACGAACTTTTTCGATAAAGCCTGCGCTGTCTTCAGTGACGGTTTTTGCTACCGGTCCGGTCAGGACTTTAGACGCTGCAACACGCTGAGTTTTCAGAGAAGACAGGTAACGGGCAAAGACAGATTCAGTGATCAGCGACAGTGGTTCGCCTAAGTCCAGAGAACTCTGGCTGGTCCATTTGCCGGTACCTTTGTTGGCGGCTTCGTCAAGAATAACGTCAACCAGATAGTTTCCTTCGTCATCTTTCTTGGTGAAGATATCTTTGGTGATGTCGATCAGGTAGCTGTTCAGTTCACCGGTATTCCACTCGCTGAAAGTTTCAGCCAATTGCTCGTTGCTCAGGCCTAAGGCACCTTTCAGTAAAGAGTAGGCTTCTGCAATCAGCTGCATATCGCCGTATTCGATACCGTTATGTACCATTTTAACGTAGTGGCCGGCACCGTTCGGACCAATGTAAGCCACACAAGCTTCACCCTCGGCACGGGCAGCAATCTGATCCAGGATAGGCGCAACCAGCTGGTAAGCTTCTTTCTGACCACCAGGCATGATGGATGGGCCTTTCAGTGCCCCTTCTTCGCCACCGGAAACACCGGTACCGATGAAATTGAAGCCCTGCTCAGACAGTTCTTTGTTACGACGAATGGTATCTTTATAGAAGGTGTTACCGCCATCGATAAGAATATCGCCCTTATCCAGATGCGGAGTCAGAGAAGCGATCGTTTTATCCGTTGCTTCACCGGCCTGTACCATCAGCAGAATACGACGTGGCTTTTCCAGAGACTCAACAAACTCCTCGACACTGTAGTAAGGCGCGAGTTTTTTGCCCGGATTTTCAGCAATCACTTCGTCCGTTTTTTCGCGTGAACGGTTAAAAACAGAGACGGTATAACCACGGCTCTCGATATTCAGGGCAAGGTTACGACCCATTACAGCCATACCTACTACACCGATTTGTTGCTTGGACATCACTTTCTCCTGTCTGAAGACTCAGGGTACAAATTTTGTTGAACCCATAATTTACTTATAATAAAGAAAATTTGAAATTAAAACTAACAGCACCGGGCGATTTACTCCAGTAAATCAGCACAATTCGGACAACAAACCTCCGGCGGGGCTTATCAGAGCATGCGGATATGCCGGTGTTCTGTACGATACCGGTCTCAGCGGCAGGGTTGGCAGCTTAGCGGGCCATCAATATCCGATAGATATTCAGGGTCTTCGTTATCACCCGCGCCGCCGAAAATTTCTCTACCACCAGTATTCGTCCCTGCTGCCCCATACGCCGCCGTAATTTTTTATCCTCTATCAGTACTTTTAACTGCCGGCGAAACTGATCTTCATCGCCGCGGTTTATCAGGAATCCATTAACATTATTAATAACAATACTGTTACAACCGCCACTATTATAAGCAATACATGCTCTTCCCTTTGCAGCCCCTTCAATTAATATGCGCGGTACCCCTTCCTGATAGAGAGTAGGTAGGGCAACGATGCTGGCACTCCTCAGCAGGAACTCCATATTATTGCAGGTACCCAGCCATTCAATATCACCGGTGGCCTCCCAGCGCATGATTTCTGTCGCCGGGATAGCATCAGGGTCATCCGCCACCATAATCCCTGCCACACGCAGGGTAAAACCAACCCCTTCCTGTGCAAGCTGCTGTTTAATCCGCACCAGTGCTGCCAGTCCTTTTTTTTGCAACATCCGGCTGGCAAACAACACTACCGGTTGGCCGGGGGTCACTTCTTCGCTGAAAGCATATTGCTCCACATCAACGCCACAGCCATCGATGACCGATGCCCGGCACAATGGAAATTTCACGTTCTGCCGGAACGTATCAAGATCATCAGTATGTTCGAAAATAATACGGCTACGCGGGTTCATTAAAATAAAGGCATAACACAGGCAAACCACTTTCCTCAGGCACCGGTAAAACCTGTTTCCCGGCCCGAATACCCGCCCCAGACCGACAACATTTGCGACAAAAGGGACAGAGAACAAGCGAGCATAAAGTCCTCCGATAATCACCGGCTTAATGGTCACCGCATGGATTAAGGACGGGTGAATCTGCCGTAACAGGAGGAAAGAGAACACCAGTACAGAAATAAAACCGAAAATATTGCAGGAACGTTCTTTCAACGGTAAGGCATGGCAACAGAGGCCTAACCGGGTAAATCGTCTGTGGTATTTCTTTTCAGAAATACGGGTAATGATATGAACTTCATAGCCATGATGTTTGGCAGAAAGCGCACGCGCCAGCCAGTGAAGGTCAAAATACCAGTCTGAATTAATGAAATAACAAATCTTCTTCATATGCCTGGTTTCCCCGAAACGGGGCGTTTATGGGAAAGGCCGTCACAAACAGCCTTAACCAGTAAGCGCAGGCAATAAAACCGCTGCGGGCTTTTCAGTGCCCTCAGCAGGCTATGGACTATGCGCAGCCCTATTGCTGTCCGGCCAAAAAACGGCGGGCAGTTCAGCAAGCGCCGGAACAGTAATAAATTACGCAACAGGTAATAGTGTTTCCATGCAGGCTGCCCGCTCGCCACCGAAGGAACATCATGATGCATAAGCAGTTCGGGATGATAGAGAATAGGGTTTCCCCGTGAGAACAGGCGCCAGGAGTAACAGACATCATCAAAATAAATAAAGAAATCTTTCTCTATTAAGCCACAGCTTTCCCGGATCAGCCGTGAACTGACTATCCCCCCGACAAACGAAAACGTACAGACCCCGGAGGCTTTATCAGGGGCCGGGATAAAGGCCTTTTTATTAAATAAATAATGTATCGCGGCGAAGAATGTGTCCTGCGGAGCGGACCAGGGCACATTCATCGGGCTGAGACGTCCGTCGGCTGACAGTACTCTGGCACAATAGAGTTCGTATTTATCTGTGGCGATGCGGGAAAAATTATCAATAAAAGAGGGGTCCGGCCACGCATCATCATCGTAAAACACCACCCAGTCAGTGGTCAGATGCTCCGCAATATAAGCCACCCCACGGGCAAATCCGCCTGCCCCACCGCTATTTTCCGGACTGAAACAACAGTGGAGATGCGGAGCACTTTGTGCTTTCAGCCACTCCCGGGTCCCGTCTGTTGAGTAATTATCAATCACCACGACGGCATCGAACGGTAAGGCAAGGGTCGCTGCCAGGGTTTTCTGCAGCTTCCCGAGCCGGTTATAGGTCACTATCAATGGTGTGATTTTCATACGATATCCACCACAAAGGCCGGCATCGGCACAGCGTCCTGCAGTGACCGAAGGTATCGGTTTGCCGCTATCCGTGCTTCTGCGATAGAGGTATCCATATCTATATAACGGTATGTCGCGAGGCGTCCGGCAAAAGTAACCTGTGTTTCCTGCCGGGCACGAGCCGCATAGTGCGCCAGCATCGTTTGCTCATCCACCTGACGAACTGGATAATACGGGATATCTCCTGGCTCAGACTGACGACTGTATTCCCGGTAACAAACGGATCCCTGATGGGTCTCCCAGGGGGAAAAATACTTATGTTCGGTAATGCGCGTGAAAGGGATATCCGGATCGCAGTAATTCATCACCGCCGTTCCCTGGAACTCTCCTTCATCGTAGAATTTCTCAAAATCCAGCGTCCGGTAGCCAAGACGGCCATAGGCAAACTGATAATAAGCATCCAACGGCCCGGTATAAAACACATGATCGCAGCCGCCACGATCTTCCGGCTGAAAGGATCGATTGAGTTCTACTGAGATCAGGGGATGATCCAGTATTGCCGCAGCCAGAGCGGTATATCCGTCACGTGGCATCCCCTGATAACGGTGGCTGAAATAATTATCATCGTAAGTAAACCTGACCGGTAATCGCTTCAGGATGGCTGCCGGTAATGCAGAAGGAGCAATGCCCCATTGCTTAAGGGTATAGCCCTCAAAAAAAGTCTGATAGAGCTCCCTGCCAATAAAACGTAATGCCTGTTGTTCAAAATTTTGCGGATCAGTCAGCGATTTATCACTTTTACTGTCAATTAAGGCTTTTGCCTGTCCCGGTGAACAGGTGGTATGAAAATACTGATTAATCGTATGCAGATTAATCGGCAGTGAAAATACCTGTCCTGCCGCAGTAGCCTTGACCCGATTCATATACGGCATCATGGTACAAAACCGCTGAATATAATCCCATACCGTCTGATTATCGGTGTGAAATATATGAGGACCATAGGTATGGATCATGATACCCGTCCGGGCATCCCGTTCACTGTAGCAATTACCTGCGATATGTGAACGACTATCAATAATACAGATACCATGCCCTGCTTCGGCCAGTTCCCGGGCGATAACGGCCCCGGTCAGTCCGGCACCCACGATGAGAATACTTTTTTTATTACCCATCATTCACCCTAGGATCCGTCTGCGGATTGCATAATAATACTTAATCAGAAAATTTCGTCGCGGACTCCCGGTCGGTGCACAACGGTTAAGTAAAGGCATTAACTTCCGCTTTATCCTGGTCTGTAATAGTAATACTTCTTCACCGGGTGGTATCGTAGCCCCGTGTGATCCCGGTACAGGTTTTCCCGCCAGCCGCAAATAAAGCTCCCGCTGCCACGGAGTGCCTGAAAGGTATTTTTCGAAATTATCATAAAAATCGACATGAATAGTATTCCAGGGTTTATTTTCCCCGGCATAATGGATCAGCTTCGGATGGAGGCGGGCAGAAAGAAATTCCATATAGGTTGAAAAACACAGATTCGGGAAAAAGTCATGAGTATTTCCGTTACCGTGATAGACATTCCATTCCAGCGGTAAATAAAATACCCGGTCATAAAACACCTTATTCATAATATCCTGATCAAGGAACCAGTAATGTTTTTCCTTCATGGCTTCCATCAGGGTATCGAACGTATTTTCTTTGTTCATCTGACTGATATTAAAGAGAATAATACCTGCCTGAAAATAATTTTCTGTTCTCGTCATCCCGAGGGTTTTCAGCAGATACTTCCGTGCCGGCATCTGCCCGTCGGAAGAATCGGAAATAGCGCCAAATTTAACAAATCCCTCCATGACAATATCCCGGACCGCCGCTACCAGATGATCGCCCAGGTCAGTGTCATAGACGCTTGCGACATCCTCTTCTGTTACCGTATCCGCATCAATGAATAACACTTTGTCGTAAAGAGAAAAAAGACGCGGAATAAACAGCCTGGCATAAGTCGCAGAGGTAAAGTGGCCTCTGGTATGCACCTCACTCAGTTCAGTAAAGGTATTAATATCAAAAAATCTCAAACTAAAACTTTTCTTATCCTTTACCAGACTGTATAATCTTTTCTTGTTAAGAGAAGAAATGCCATTTTCCAGAATAACAATATCGTAGTTTCTCTGGTCATCTGAATTTTTTAACAATGAATGGATCAGTGCGGCACCGGAAATACTGTAATTGTCATCAAAACAGATCACCACAGGTACTGCTCGCCCGTCAAACGCGGGAGGGATTTTTCCGTTAAATGTTTCTTTTTCTATAAAAGTACGCTGCACCTCTTTGATAACAAGTTCCGGCCGTTGCGACCTTTTGTGCAAAATGAAGATATTGAATAGCCGCTCTGCAATATGTCCTATGACCCGTTGTTCCCGGGCATTGTAGTTTCTGAAAGAAATTTTTTTCTCCAGAGCGTCAAGGATCGAGAAGAGCCATTCTGAATATTCATTAAATAATTCCCGCTTCATGACAAACATATTGGTGTAGTACCCGCAGTCTGCCTGATTAAATATTTCCGCATCCGGCCTGTAGTCAGGGTAAAGTTCATACAAGGTGGCAAGCGCCAGATCATAATCTTCAATGTGCAGATCGTCACCTGCTCCGTAATGAATATAATTATTTCTGCTGCCGGCATTCGACACCGGCCAGGCTTTAGGCAATAAAATATCTGTCTGCTGCAGGCAGCGCTCAATACCCGCATCCGTTAGCTGAAATTTTTCCTCGTAGGCTGTATCAATCTCTGGCTGAACCACGACTCCCCAGAGGTCTTCTTCATAGTCCTGCTGCTCAGAAAAGTTAAGATGTCGCCGGTAATGCATAAAACCGACGTACTCTGCAGGCTCCCCGTTCTTCCATGCCCAATACTGCGCCGTCAGCTCACAGTAAAACGGATTTTTATAGGAGATATTGTCTCCCCTGTCATCCCCCTCACAGCAGAGAGTATTCAGGCTGGTGGCTTTCCCCACATGTAACGGAATGACAGAGGGAGCAGACAGGAAAGCCCCGGGTTTATGGTAGCTGGTGTAAATTCTGAACTTTTTCATATTAAGACATCATATTTATATATTGTGAAATAATATCGTCTGCCTTACCGACAGCCTGCAGCCGATGGTTTTCGATCCAGATAACCTTGTCACAAATTTTTCCGACATCCATCATGTTGTGACTGACAAACAGGATAGTGACACCGCGCTGTTTAAACTCACGGATGGTCTCCAGACATTTGTTCTGGAAGGCAATGTCACCCACTGCCATGACTTCGTCGATGATCAGGATTTCCGGGTCCGTCTGACTGATGACAGAAAAACCCAGCTTTGCCAGCATACCGCTTGAATAAACGCGAATAGGCTCATCAATAAAATCACCCAGCTCTGAAAAGGCGATAATGCCTTCCAGCTTCTGCATCACCTGTTTCTTCCTCAGGCCCAGCAGAGTGGCATTCAGGATGATATTTTCTCTGCCGGTCAGCTCAGGATGGAAACCGCCCCCCAGCTCCAGCATCGATGCAATCCGACCATGAGTAATGACACTGCCACTGCTGGGCTTGATGACACCCGCCACCAGCCCGAGTGAAGTACTCTTACCGGCACCGTTACGCCCTATCAACGCAACCGCTTCTCCTTTCTCTACAGTAAAGCTAATATTTTCTATTGCCGTATATTTGCGTCCCCGAAGTAAATTCATTGCACGACGTGGATGAAAAATAAGGTCTTTAATTCCGGTCCCGATATGGTGATATAAAGGATAGGCTTTCGAAACATCCCTGAATTCAATAGCAGCACTCATCATAATATCTCAGCAAATTTAAACTTTAGCTTATTGAATATATAGCAACCCGCAAGCAGTACCAGTATTGCCCGCAGGTAGATACAGGCAATATTTTGATAATGGATCACGCCTTTCATAAACAGGTCCCGCCATGCCAGCATCATTTCAGAGACCGGATTAATGGTCAGTAGCCATTGATATTTATCAGGGATCAGGTCAACAGAATAAAGTATCGGGGTGCAATAAAACATCAGCATGATACCCAGAGGAACAAACCGCTCCAAATCTCTGAAGAACAGGTTAAGCGAGCTAATAGCCAGCGCAATACCTAAGGTCAGCATCATCTGTGCCAGGCCTATCAAGGGTACGCCCCATAGCCAGCTGACCGACGGAGATATCCCGTAAAAAATCAGAAAGGCAACAATCACCGGCAAGGTACAGAGAAAGTGCAGAAACTCCATAAATACATTACAAAACGGAATGATTGAGCGGGGAAATACTGTTTTTTTAATCACCTGAGCATTAGCAAGAAACGAAAACAATGCATTATTTACTGAGTTTGCAAACCATTGCCAGGGAAATAATCCTGTGATAAGAAAAACTGTATAATCTGGTATTTGTACTCTCATCACTAATTTAAAAATAAAATAATAAATTAATGCAAATAACAGAGGATTAGCAACAGACCATAGATAGCCGAGAAAACTACTTTTATACCTGACTTTAAGTTCCTTTTCAGTCAATACAGAAATAATATCAACCAAATAACCGGGACTATACTTCATGTAATTACATTCCGGATTCTTATGAGTAGCTTATTAGATCTTAGAAATACGTTACCGCTACAGACGGGATGCCTGAAGAGATTTGCCACTCACTATAATGAATATTCTGCCGTGGCAGGGGCTGAGACAGCCCCTGCCGGGGAGATCCTGTGATCAGTATTACCGATATCCGTTCGGATTTTTACTCTGCCAGCGCCAGGTATCGCGCATCATTTCGTCAATCCCGCGGGTGACTGTCCATCCCAGCTCTTTCTCCGCCAGTGAGGGATCGGCCCAGAAGGCCGGCAAATCACCACTGCGGCGGGGTTTAATCTCAAACGGGATCTCCTTGCCACATGCTTTCTCAAAGGCTTTGATCATTTCCAGTACGGAATACCCTTTACCCGCCCCCAGATTATAAGCACGGCAACCATGGCCTTTCTTAAGATGATCCAGGGCTTTCAGGTGCCCCTCTGCGAGATCGACCACATGGATATAATCCCGCTGGCAGGTGCCATCCGGTGTATTGTAGTCATCACCGAAAACACCCAGTTTTTCCAGTTTACCGATGGCGACCTGAGCAATATAAGGCAGCAGGTTATTCGGGATACCGGCAGGATCTTCACCGATCTCACCCGAATGATGTGCTCCTACCGGATTGAAATAACGCAGAGCAATAGCATTGAAGCGTTCATCCGCACGAGCGAAATCCTGCATAACCTGCTCAATCATTAGTTTCGATGTTCCGTAAGGGCTGGTCGTCCCCCCTATCGGGGTGGTTTCCACATAAGGCACCGGTGCATTTTCACCGTAAACCGTCGCTGAAGAACTGAAAATAAAGTTCCCTATGCCGGCTTCACGCATTTCTTCCAGCAGAATAACGGTACCGGCAACATTATTTTCATAATATTCCAGAGGCATACGTGTCGATTCACCTACCGCTTTCAGCGCAGCGAAGTGAATAACCTCAGTCACCTGATGTTCTGCAAATAACTTTTTCAGGCATTGGCGATCACGGATGTCCCCCTGTATAAATACAGGGGCTTTCCCCGCTAAAGTGGCCACGCGTCGCAGTGATTCTTCAGAGGCATTACAGAGGTTATCCAGGACAACAACCTCATCTCCGCGTTCAAGGAGCGCCAGTACCGTGTGGGAACCAATGTACCCTGCTCCCCCCGTCACTAAAACAGACATATCAGACTCCGTATCTTAAAATTTTATCCGTCATTATTTCGCAATGATTTCCCTAAGAGTCTCACGAAACTCCTGTCCCTGAGACGGATTTCGCAGGCCATAGCTGACAAAAGCCTGCATATAGCCGAGTTTACGACCACAATTATAATCAATACCGGTCAGCAACATAGTATCCACCGGATGTTTTTTATTGAGGCTGGCGATGGCATCCGTTAGCTGTATTCTTCCCCAGGCACCTGCTTCGGTATTTTCGAGTTCTTTCCAGATATCTGCAGACAATACATAACGGCCTACCGCCGCAAGATCAGAATCCGGCAGCGCCTCTTTTTCAGGTTTCTCGACGAACATTTCAATGCGGCTGGTATCGCCCGGGTTTTCCAGCGGCTCACGCGTAGTAATAATCGAATATTCGCTCAGATCTTCCTCAGGCATGTGCTTACTCAGCACCTGGCTACGACCGGTCTCTTCAAACCGGTTGATCATGGCGGCCAGATTATAACGTAAGTGATCGGCACTCGATTCATCCAGCACAATATCCGGCAGCACTACGACAAAAGGGTTGTCACCAATCATCGGTCTGGCACTGAGCACCGCATGTCCCAGCCCCAAAGGCTGTGACTGGCGGACATTCATAATAGTCACCCCGGGAGGGCATATGGACTGAACTTCGCTGAGTAACTGACGTTTAACCCGCTGTTCAAGCAGGGCTTCGAGTTCATAGGTGGTATCAAAGTGGTTTTCAACCGCATTCTTTGAGGCATGTGTGACAAGAACGATTTCTTTAATCCCTGCGGTCGCACACTCATCAATGATGTATTGGATCATCGGCTTATCGACAATCGGCAACATTTCTTTAGGGATCGCTTTCGTTGCCGGTAATAAATGCATACCTAACCCTGCAACAGGAATGACTGCTTTTAATTTGGTCATAAACATTCCGTTTTTAAAAAAATCAGTCCCGGCAGTATGAGTGAAAAGCAGTGACAGGCAGCATAAGCATTCTCTGAATTTAGGCTGCGTCACACTTTTTTCCTGCGGCCAGTCAGGTCTGAGAGGACTAAAGTGCTGCCTATCATAGTAGCTTTTCGGATAATAAGTCTTAAATCAGGTCAAAAAATTGTCATTTTCTGATCATTGTCTGACTGTCGGATTTCATTGCTGGATTTATTTACTCACTATAGTAATGAGCACGCCGATAAGGACAGATAACTGCCGATACTCACCGGTATGTCAGCAAGGATGAAAAGCGGACCGTCTGCCAATAGCCGGGTCTGCCACAGACCACGGCACGGACGATAAGTCGGTTAGGATAGCAAAGGTACCTGGAACTCACGCTGACGCCCCCGGCCTTTAATGTCCGGGGGCAGGAAAGACTAGTGGTGAGCCGGGTGCTTATCCGGAGTCTGCGCCTGCCACTGATGAAAGCGGCTTTTCAATTCATTCCGGAAATCACCGTTCAGCACACGGGTGATCGGTAACGAATAACTCAGCTTATCCCACGGGCCGTAGAAACGTACCGGAATGATTTGGCCTGAAAGCAGATGTACCAGCCGGCTGTCCCCTTTCCAGTTTGTCATCAGTAAATTAAAGGTAACATCCATAGAGCGCTGACGAAAATCCACATCTCCGGCTGCATCTATCTGTACCCCATTCCCCTCACCTTTCAGGGATGCAAAGCGTAATACCCCCGGAGTCAGGCGGAAATTACCGTCGAGGGAAGGCATCACCGGCGTCTGCTCTGGCTGATATTTCACCCGGTCACTGCTGACAGCCACGGCATCACTGACCATCTGCTGCAGGTTAAATGCACCGGTATTCGGATGTGTCACACGAATACTGGCCTGCCCCTGCCATCCGGTCAGAATATCCTCGTGAGTAAAGCCGTTACCACTGAACTCTCCTTGCAGTGTCAGGTCCCCACTCAATGCCGGAGGGAGCCGGAGGAGAGATAATACCGGCTGCAGGCTGATATCCTGCAATTGTGGCCGCAGGCTCACTTGCGGTAACGCGCTACGCCAGTCTACCTGACCCGGCAATGAAAAATGGCCTTCACCCAACTGCCCGTCAAGCAGAGTCATCCGCGTGATGCCGCCGGTGCTGGTCGCCTGAAGTGACAGATTTTTTAGCTGTAATCCACGCCAGAGGGCATTCTGCGAACGAAGACTGATATCCATATCAGCGGTGCGTAACCAGCTATCCTGCAGGGGTAAATCATCCCGGTCGGCGATGACCGGGGCGCTGACAGACCGCACTACCGTGTGACTTCCGGAATTTCCATCGGAGGCAAGCAGATGATCAAAGTCGATATTCACGGAGGTCAGTTGTGCGTGCAATGAAGGGGCTGGCAGTAATTGCCCGGCAATCTCACCGTGGAAATCACTATTATTGGCCTGCAACTTCAGCCCGGAGAGCCGGAAATGCTGAGCGGCAGGTTGCCAGCTGACGCTGAATTCCGCCTGACCGTTAATTCCGCCGACTGGCAGTTCAACGCCAGAGGCCTGATATGCAGCCTGACTGACCTGTAATGACAGCTGTTGCGGGTACTGGCTGGCATCCAGGTGGCCCTGAATATTTAATAGCAGGTTCTGTTGATTACGTGAGACACGGGTACTTAATTCAAACTCGCCCTGTTTCACCGGGTCCTGGCGGATACTCAGATTAAGATTACGGAAGTTGATCTGATTACCCTGAGCATCCTGCCAGATAAACAGACTGTCAGCGATATTCAGCTGCGCAATATCAAAACTCCAGCCACGGGTCAGCGAGGCAGTATTGGGATCCTCCTCCGGCGCCACCGGCGCCCCCGGCGGACGTTCACTTCCGGCCGCAGGGATATCACGAATGATCGCGTTTTTCAGCAGAACCTGGCTGACTTTAAGCTGATGAGATAAAAGCGGGAATAATTCGACATCCAGGCGCATATTGCCGGCGCTGACGGCCGGAACACTGGCCCCCGGGGCCGTCAGGGTGACCTGATCACTGAGAATGCTCAGTCGCGGCCAGACATGCCAGCGTAAATTGCCGGATAACTGTAACTGATAACCACTGCGTTTTGCCACCTGCTGTACCATGTAGCCACGAAAATCGTTCGGATTGACCAGCATCACGAGTGCTGTCATTCCTGCAACAACGACCACGAGCAGAATGGCCAGTGTGGTTATCAGTCTTCTCATACCATCCCCGGTGTATTTCGCTAGTCTTTATCAATCCTGCTGGCTACAGCACCCTGCTGATCACGATATTTTGCATCCTGGCGGCGATTGTAAGGGCGCTCTGCCGGACCGGATAACGGTTCAAAGCTTAGTGCTCCTATCAACATACCGGGCCGCAGCGCTAATGGCAATTTGCCGGAGTTGAAGAATTCCAGCACAATCCGGCCTTTCCAGCCCGGGTCGATGCGATGCGCCGTCACATGCACCATCAACCCCAGACGAGCCAGTGATGAACGACCGTCCAGCCAACCAACCAGGTCCGCCGGTAAAGTCACGGATTCCAGCGTGACCGCCAGAGCCAGTTCGCCCGGGTGCAGGAAAAAGGCTTCGCCCTCAGGCAGAATAATCTCTTCGCTCATCACGCGGTCCAGCGCTGCACTGACTTCATCTTTCGGGCCACTGAGGTCGATAAACGCCGCAGTATGTCCACGGAAAGTCCGGAACTGATTGCCCAGACGCACATCCACGGTGGCTCCGTTAATACGTTCGACAGGAGGACGAGGTGATATTTCAAGCCGGCCGTCATCCAGCCAGCTTTCTATGTCACGGTCACACAATCTCATGCAGATAACTCCATTTCACTGACAAAACAGGGAAGGCAAGCCTTCCCGGTGAACTCTTTATTCAAAAAACTGATTGATCTTCGCTTTAAGAATATCGATAGCGATACGGTTTTTGCCACCGCGCGGCACGATAATGTCCGCATATTGTTTTGACGGTTCAATAAACTGCAAAAACATCGGACGCACTGTTTTCTGATACTGGGTCATCACGGAATCCATCGAACGACCCCGTTCATTAACATCCCGTTTCATCCTGCGCATCAGGCAGATATCCAGCGGCGTATCAACGAAAATAGAAAAATTAAGTTCGCCGCGTAACCGGGCATCTGTCAGCAACAAAATGCCTTCCAGGATAATCACCTTCTTAGGTTCCAGCTTACGGGTTTCTTTCATCCGTGTATGTTCAGAGTAGCTGTAAACCGGGAGATCGATCGCATGACCTGCTTTAATTGCCTGTAAATGCGACAATAATAAATCATGATCCATCGCATTAGGATGGTCATAATTCGTTTTAATTCTCTCTTCCATGGTGAGATGGCTTTGATCCCGGTAATAACTATCTTCGGGAATAACACCAATATGTTCGTCACCTACCTGGTCACGAATTTCACGATAGAGCGTGCTGGCAATCAAACTTTTGCCTGAAGCAGAAGCGCCGGCAATACCCACAATTACGCACTGATGGGACGAGTCAGTCATACGTTTTAAAGACCTGAAACTGAAGCCGGTATCATTTCCGGTTAACGACCGGGGATACTGGCAGAATGAGAGGGTTTACGGCGGCGATTATAGGGATTTCATCCCGTTGATGCCAGAGAAAAGCGTGGTTTATCTTCAGACATCTGCCCATAGGCGCTTCAGAGAAAGTTATGTATACTGCTCCGCCAGCTTTATAATGGCGCATTTCTCTGCCGGATCCTTTATCCGCCCGTTGCCCTGTTGACCGGAAAACCATGTACTGGAAGAATCTGACCTATTTTGGCGATAGTATGCTGTTACTGCCTACCGCCCTGCTGCTTGCACTCTTTTTATTCTGGAAAAGTCAGCGCTGGCAAACCGCCTTCGGCTGGCTACTGAGTTTCGGGATTGCCGGGGGGCTGGTCAGTATTTCGAAAGTCATGTTTCTGGGATTTTTCCTCGGCAGTCAGTCATTGAATTTTACGGGGTTCAGCGGACATACCACGATGTCCTCCGTGCTCTGGCCGGTACTGATGTGGATGATCTCCGGGGGCCGCCAGCCCTGGCTGCGACGGACACTGATCACGTTCGGCTATCTGTTACCCCTGGCGGTCGGCTATTCCCGCCTGCAACTCCATGCGCATTCACCCAGCGAGGTGATAAGCGGTGCGACGCTGGGGGCTATCCTGAGTACCGGATACCTGTTGATACAGCGTCATACGCGGCTTAATAAAGTCAGCCTGTTGCAACTGGCAGCCTTTGCGGCCCTGCCCGCGGTGATCATCTTCACCGGTCAGCCTGCCGCCACACAGCAGTTCCTGTCTGTCCTGTCCGCACGCCTGGCCGGTATCGAAAAACCCTATACCCGTGCCCAACTGCTGCATGCCGGTCATGCCAATTAGTGGTCCGCCATTTACGGCATCACGATAACAGGGTAAAGTCGCCCCCTTTTTTTGACTCTCCGGGGGCGCAGACATGTTTATTGGTTTTGATTACGGTACAGCTAACTGTTCAGTAGCGACAGAAGATAACGGGAATTTCCGGCAACTGTTGCTCGAAAATTCCTCTGCGCTGCTCCCTTCGATGATCTCTGCGCCGCTGCGAACTGTCCCCAGTGAATGGCTCTATCGCTGCCACAATGTTGATTTCCCGCTCCCGGAAAATAAAGCCCTGTTGCAGTATTCTTTGCGTCTTAACCGGGAAGAAGATATTCCGGTCACCCCGCAGGGCGTCAGTTTCGGGCTACAGGCGCTGGAAAACTATATTGCGGACCCGGAAGATGTCTGGTTCGTCAAGTCGCCTAAGTCCTTTCTCGGTGCCCCGGGTCTGAAGGCTCAGCAGGTTGCCTTCTTTGAAGATCTGGTCTGTGCCATGATGCTGCATATCCGTCAGCAGGCAGAACAGCAAACCGAACAAGCCATCACCCATACGGTCATTGGCCGCCCGGTCAACTTCCAGGGCAACGGCGGCAGTGAAGCCAACGCTCAGGCACAAAATATCCTGTTACGCGCCGCGCAACGTGCCGGTTTCCGTGAAATAGAATTTCAGTATGAACCGGTGGCGGCAGGGCTGGAATTTGAATCCACACTCACCCGTGAAACCCGGGTGCTGGTGGTGGATATCGGCGGAGGTACGACCGACTGTTCTCTGTTACTGATGGGGCCTGCGTGGCAGCATAAAGCCGACCGTGTGGATAGCCTGCTCGGCCACAGCGGCTGTCGTGTCGGCGGAAATGATCTGGATATCATGCTGGCCTTTAAAACGCTGATGCCATTACTGGGGCTGGGGGGCAGTGCCCGTAAAGGCACGGCCCTGCCGGCACTCCCCTGGTGGAATGCGGTGGCCATCAATGATGTCAATGCACAAAGTCAGTTCTACTCCGGCGAGTGCGGTCAGTTACTCCGCCAGATGGTGAAAGATGCTGAGCATGCGGATTTAGTCACCCGCCTGCTGAATGTCTGGAAAAATAAGCAGAGTTATCAGCTGGTCCGCAGTGCGGAGGAGAGTAAAATCCGCCTGTCCAAAACCCCGGAAACCACAGTTCCACTGGACTATATCGATGCAGGGCTGGCTGCCGCACTGGAAGTGCAACAAATGGAAGACGCCATTGCACAACCGCTGGAGAAGATGATCCGGCAGATTTCCGGCGTGATGGCCGAATCATCCACCCGGCCGGACGTCATCTATCTGACCGGGGGCAGTGCCCGCTCTCCGTTATTACGTGAGGCCATCAGCCGCGTTCTGCCGGGCATCCCGTTGGCCAGCGGCGATGACTTCGGCTCGGTGACACTCGGTCTGACCCGCTGGGCGAAAACCTTGTTCAGTTAATACTTGTCCGGTGCCGGTTCCTCCCGGCACCGTGAAGCGCTTTTATTCCTTTCTGCGATGCATTTCCTTATTTCCTTCAACTTTCCCTGCTGATTTATCGTTATACTGACAGGCCAACGTGCGGATATTGCCTGATTTAATGATGCGGGAGAGCATAATTAAGCATGAAAGCAAAACTTCGAGTCACTCGTCTCTTTCTTATTTTTTGTGTTGTGATCATTGCCGTACTGGCCGGTATGTATTTCTGGCAGACGGAGAGCGCTAAGGCCGCCTCTCCTGCCCGACGTACGGCTTCTTCCACCCCGCCGGTTCAGGTGGCTGAAGTTAAGGTGATGACCGTCCCGCAATATATTTCCGCTCTCGGCACCGTGACAGCCTCTTCAACCGTCACCGTCCGCAGCCGTGTCGACGGGCAACTGATGTCTCTGCATTTTCATGAAGGTCAGCCGGTCACTGCCGGGCAATTACTGGCTGAGATTGACCCCCGTCCTTTTCGTGTTGCTCTGTTACAGGCCGAAGGCCAGCTGGCGAAAGACCAGGCGACGCTGGCTAATGCCCGTGCCGACCTGCGACGTTACCAGAAACTGTCGGCGACAGGACTGGTCGCGCGCCAGGAACTGGATAATCAGCAGGCACTGGTCAGCGAAACCGAGGGAACCGTCAAAAGTGATCAGGCATCCGTTGAGAGTGCCCGCCTGAACCTGACGTACAGCCAAATCACCGCGCCTATTAGTGGCATTGTCGGTCTGAAACAGGTGGATGCCGGTAACTACATTACCGCCGGGGATACCAATGGCATCGTCGTGATCACACAGACCCACCCGGCAGATGTGATTTTCACGGTTCAGGAAGGCGATATTGACCGCATTGTTCAGGCACAAAAACAGGGGCAGCCACTGCCCGCAGAGGCCCGTGACCGTACCGATACCCGCCTGCTGGCGGAAGGCTCCCTGCTGAGTCTGGACAACCAGATAGACAGCAGTACCGGTACCCTGAAACTAAAAGCCCGGTTTACCAATCAGAATAATCAGCTGTTCCCGAACCAGTTTGTCAATATCCGCCTGCGGGTCAACACCCTGAAGAATGCGTTAGTCATCCCTGTCGCGGCATTACAGATGAATACCAAAGGTTACTTTGTCTGGGTGGTCGGGCCGCAAAATAAAGTGCGCAGAGCCTCCGTGACCACGGGACCGCAGCAGGGCGCGTTACAGGTAATCGATAGTGGTTTACAGGCGGGGGACCGCGTAGTGACTGATGGCCTCGATCGTCTGAATGAAGGCACCGCCGTCAACATCGTCACCCCGGCAACGGCAGAAAACACCGGGGACGCCACCTGATGAATACCTACTCCGGGCTCCCGGGCGGAGGGCCTTCACGTCGTTTTATCCTGCGCCCTGTCGCCACAACCCTGTTGATGGTAGCCATTGTGCTGGCAGGTATCATGGGTTATCGCTTTTTACCGGTGTCCGCCCTGCCGGAAGTGGATTACCCGACCATCCAGGTGGTCACAGGCTATCCCGGAGCCAGTGCAGAAGTGATGACAACGTCGGTTACCGCCCCGCTGGAACGTCAGCTCGGGCAGATGTCCGGGCTGAAACAGATGGCGTCCGCCAGTTCCGCCGGCGCCTCCGTGATCACCCTGCAATTTCAGCTCTCCCTGCCGCTGGATATTGCTGAACAGGAAGTTCAGGCTGCCATTAACGCCTCGATGAATTACCTGCCTGATGACTTACCTGATCCGCCGGTGTATAACAAGGTCAACCCGGCGGACCCGCCGATTATGACTCTGGCCGTGACCACCCAAAGTCTGCCACTGACGCAGGTTGAAGACCTGGTAGAAACCCGTATTGCCCAAAAGATCTCCCAGGTTACTGGCGTCGGTATGGTGACTCTGGCCGGGGGGCAACGACCGGCTATCCGCATCAGTCTGAATGCCCCGGCACTCGCTGCACTGGGATTAACCAGTGAAGATATCCGTACCGCTATCGGTGCTGCCAATGTGAATACTCCCAAAGGCAGCCTTGATGGTCCGGAACGTTCACTAACGCTCTCCGCGAACGACCAGTTGAAAAATGCCGAAGACTATCGGCAGCTGATTATCAGTTACCGGAATAATGCCCCTGTCCGTCTGGGCGATGTTGCCACCGTCACGCAAGGGGCTGAAAATCAGTGGCTTGGTGCCTGGAATAATGGTCAGGGCGCGATAGTGATGAATGTATTGCGCCAGCCCGGGGCGAATATTATAGCCACCGCTGACAATATTCGTGCCCTGCTCCCCTCTCTGCAAAGCAGCCTGCCGGCCTCAGTGAAGCTTCAGCTGGTCAGTGATCGTACGCAGAATATCCGCGCCTCCGTCAGTGATACTCAGTCTGAACTGATGCTGGCGATCGCCCTGGTGGTGATGATTATCTACCTTTTCCTGAGGAATATTCCTGCCACCATTATCCCTGCCGTGGCTGTGCCATTGTCGCTGATCGGCACTTTTGCCGTCATTTATATGCTGGGCTTTTCAGTGAACAATCTGACGCTAATGGCACTCACTATTGCGACAGGTTTTGTGGTGGATGACGCGATTGTCGTGATCGAAAACATATCACGCCATATCGAAAATGGCCTCTCTCCGCTACAGGCCGCCCTGAAAGGGGCTTCAGAAATCGGCTTCACAATCATTTCACTGACCATTTCACTGATAGCGGTGCTGATCCCGCTGTTATTTATGGGGGATGTGGTCGGCCGCCTGTTCCGTGAATTTGCAGTGACTCTGGCCGTTTCCATTTTAATCTCGGCCCTGGTCTCACTTACCCTGACTCCGATGATGTGTGCCAGGATGCTGAAAGGGGGAACCCATCACCAGCAAAATCGTTTTTCTCTGGCCTGTGAGGCCCTGTTTGAACGGACAGTGGCCGGTTACGGGCGTCTGCTGACGCGGGTATTGCGTCACCGCTGGCTGACGCTGGGGGTAGCTGTCGGCACCCTGATACTGACGGTTCTGCTGTGGATGGGGATCCCGAAAGGCTTCTTCCCGGCCCAGGACAATGGCCTGATTCAGGCAACTCTGCAGGGGCCTCAGTCCGTCTCCTGGCAGGGAATGGCCGATCGTACACGTCAGGTGGCCGCCATCATTCAGAAAGACCCGGATGTGTCGAATGTCACCTCGTTTGTCGGTGTCGACGGGACGAATACTGCGCTGAATTCCGCACGCTTACAGATCACGCTGAAACCGCTCTCTCAGCGTAGCGAGCGGATCCCTGCCATAGAGAACCGTTTACAGCACGCGGTGAGTCAGCTGCCCGGCATTCAGCTATGGATGCAGGCAGTACAGGACCTGACCATTGATACATCCGCCAGCCGGACGCCTTATCAGTTCACTCTGCAGTCACCGTCACAATCAGAGCTGGCTTTATGGATCCCGCGGCTGGTTTCACGGTTACAACAGGCACCGCAATTACGGAGTGTCAGCAGTGACTGGCAGGACCAGGGGAATGAGGCCTATATTCGTGTCGACAGGGATACCGCCAGCCGGCTGGGTATTTCTATGTCAGATATCGACAACGCACTGTACGATGCTTTCGGACAACGGCTGATCTCGACCATTTATACTCAGTCCAACCAGTACCGCGTGGTGCTGGGCCAGCCTATGCCAGCCAGCGGGGGACTCAGTGCTCTGCAGAATATCCGCCTGACCACCAGTGAAGGCGGCACCCTTCCGCTGACCTCCATTGCCAGTATTGAACAGCGCCACACGCTGCTGACCGTTAACCATCTGGATCAGTTCCCTTCGGCGACAATATCGTTTGATATTGCTGAGGGTCATTCACTGGGAGACGCCGTGGATGCGATTACGCACATTGAACAGTCGCTGAATTTACCTGCAGATATGATGACCCGCTTCGAAGGCAGTGCCCTCGCCTTCCGGGCAGCCCTCAGCAGTACCGTCTGGCTGGTGATAGCCGCCATCATCGCCATGTATATCGTGCTGGGGATCCTGTATGAAAGCTTTATCCATCCGGTCACCATTCTGTCGACCCTGCCGGGTGCCGGCGTGGGTGCATTGCTGGCCTTACAGATTTCAGGGCATGAACTCGATATTATTGCCATTATCGGTATTATTCTGCTGATCGGTATTGTGAAGAAAAATGCCATTATGATGATTGACTTCGCCTTATCTGCCGAGCGGAATGAGGGTATGTCGCCGGAGGAAGCCATCTTCCGGGCCTGCCTGCTACGTTTCCGCCCTATTCTGATGACGACCATGGCAGCCCTGCTCGGGGCGCTCCCTCTGATGCTGAGTACCGGTGTCGGCGCAGAGTTACGCAGGCCTCTGGGGATCTCAATGGTCGGTGGCCTGATTGTCAGTCAGGTGCTGACACTGTTTACCACCCCGGTGATCTACCTGCTGTTTGACAGCCTGTCGAAAAAACTGAGACGTAAACAGAACATCGGCTCAGCACAGGATCTGTCATTGTGAAGGCGCTGGACCTGTTTATTCACCGCCCGGTCGGCACCCTGCTGTTTTCGCTGGCGATCGTGCTGGCGGGTGTCCTTGGCTTTCGTTTACTGCCGGTCGCGGCCTTACCGCAGGTGGATTTTCCTGCCGTAGTGGTCTCGGCCAGTATGTCAGGGGCCTCGGCAGAGACGATGGCGGCCTCCGTGGCCACGCCACTGGAGCGCTCTCTGGGCCGGATTTCCGGTATCAGCGAAATGACCTCCACCAGTACGCTGGGGACGACCCGTATTATCCTGATTTTTGATCTTAACCGGGATATTAACGGCGCTGCCCGCGATGTCCAGGCCGCACTGAATACTGCCCAAAGTCTGTTGCCAAGCGGTATGTCGTCACGCCCGACCTACCGTAAAGCCAACCCGTCCGATGCACCGGTTATGATCCTGACACTGACCTCAGATACCTATTCCCGGGGCCAGCTATACGATTATGCCACCACCCGTCTGGCACAAACGATTTCCCAGATAGACGGCGTCGGCGATGTCACCATCGGCGGCGGATCCCTCCCTGCCGTGCGTGTCGATGTTAACCCGCAGCAATTATTCAGTCAGGGCATTTCGCTGGATAAGATCCGCAGCCAGCTCAGCGCAGCAAACCAGCGCCTGCCGCTCGGGGCTATTGATGACGGGGAACAACGCTGGCAGCTGGCGACAAATGATGTGCTGGATGATGCCAGCCATTACCGTTCGGTCATTGTTCACTACAACAACGGGGCCGCCGTGCGGCTGGGCGATATTGCGACCGTGACAAATGATGTCCAGGACATACGTAATATTGGTCTGAGCGACGGAAAACCGGCGATCCTGATGATGATCCGTAAAACCGCTGACGCCAACGTTATCTCAACGGTGGACCGTATCCGTGAAAGACTGCCGGTACTGCGCCAGGAAATTCCTGCGGCTATCCAGCTCAGTATCGCCCAGGACCGCTCACCGACTATCCGGGCCTCACTTAATGAAGTGGAACAGTCACTGATTATCGCGATTGCCCTGGTGATCCTGGTGGTCTTCCTGTTTCTGGGATCGGCCAGAGCGACATTGATCCCGGCGATCGTGGTGCCTGTCTCCCTGATTGGCAGTTTCTCTGCCATGTATCTTTGTGGTTTCAGCCTGAATAATCTGTCACTGATGGCCCTGACCATCGCCACAGGCTTTGTGGTGGACGATGCTATTGTCGTGCTGGAGAATATTGCCCGTCACGTGGAAGCCGGCATGAAGCCTTTTGCCGCCGCTCTGCGCGGGATCCGCGAAGTCGGGTTCACCGTACTGGCGATGAGTCTGTCGCTGGTCGCGGTATTTTTACCACTGATGTTCCTGGGCGGACTGATTGGCCGGTTTTTCAATGAATTTGCCATTACCCTGTCGGTCGCGATCCTGATTTCTTTGGTGATTTCCCTGACCCTGACCCCGATGATGTGTGCCAGATTGCTGAAGCTGACGCCGGCAGACACCCCGCGGCGCCGTTCCTGGTTTCAGAAAGGCATGGACGGCATTCAGACCGGTTATGCCCGCTCATTACGCCGCGTACTGCGCCATCCGAAAACAACCCTCTGCGTATTACTGGCCACGGTCGCGCTGACGGTCGGATTATTTATCACCCTTCCGAAGACGTTTTTACCTGAACAGGATACCGGCCGTATCTCCGGCAATATCCAGGCTGACCAGAGTATTTCTTTCCAGGCCATGCGCGATAAACTGGCCGATTTTATGCGCATTGTCAGTGCGGATCCCGCCGTCGATAATGTCACCGGTTTTACCGGGGGTATGCGTACCAATAGCGGTTCGCTCTATATTTCGCTCAAACCGTTGGCAGAACGAAAGGTCAGTGCCCGACAGGTGATCGACAGGCTGCGAAATGCACTGGCGAATGAGCCAGGCGCACGCTTATACCTGAATCCGGTTCAGGATATTCATACCGGCGGCCGCTCGTCGAACGCCAGTTATCAGTACACATTGCTGTCGGATGATCTGCAGGCTCTCCGCCAGTGGTCCCCTAAAATACTTGAGGCATTCCGGCATCTGCCGCAACTGACCGATGTGAGTTCAGACCAGGAAGACCACGGGGGTGAACTGCAACTGGTGTATGACCGGGCCAGCATGGCCAGACTGGGGATTAACGTGGCACAGGCGAATGCCTTACTGAATGATGCCTTTGGTCAGCGGGAAATCTCCACTATTTACCGGCCGATGAATCAGTACAAAGTGGTCCTGGAGGTGGATCCCCGGTATCTGCAGAATGCCTCTGCCCTCGACCAGATGTACCTGATCAATGATCAGGGTCAGTCGATACCGTTATCACGTATTGCACACTGGGCGCCAGGCAATACACCGACCGCGGTTAACCACCAGGGACTGTCTGCCGCTGCCACACTTTCGTTTAACCTGCCCGACGGTGTCGCGCTGTCGCAGGCTTCCGCGGCCATTGACCAGACGATGGTTCGTCTGGGGGTTCCGGCCTCCATTCGCGGCGAGTTTGCCGGCGATGCAAAACTTTTCCGTGACAGCCAGTCCAGCCAGCTATGGCTGATTATCGGGGCGATTGCCACGGTCTATATCGTGACCGGCATGCTGTATGAAAGCTATATTCATCCGGTGACCATTCTCTCGACCCTCCCCCCGGCCGGGGTGGGTGCCTTGCTGGCCTTACGCCTGTCCGGCACCCCCTTCAGCCTGATTGCGATGTTAGGTATCCTGCTACTGATAGGCATAGTGAAAAAGAATGCCATTATGCTGATTGATTTTGCGCTGGCCGCAGAGCGGGAAGGCAGGCTCTCTGCACGCGAGGCTATCTATCAGGCCTGTCTGCTGCGTTTCCGCCCGATACTGATGACTACCCTGGCGGCACTTTTTGGTGCACTTCCGCTGGTATTTACCTCCGGAGATGGCGCAGAATTACGGCAACCTTTAGGAATAGCCATCGCCGGCGGATTAATTATCAGTCAGTTACTGACGCTGTACACGACCCCGGTGGTATTTCTGTTCATGGATAAACTCAGTAAAGGCCGCAGGCCTGTCACAGGAGAACCGTGATGCACTCAGAACCCGGTAATGCCTCTGCACCGACCCCGCCCTCTGTGCGCTGGCAGTTGTGGATCGTCGCCATCGGCTTTTTTATGCAATCGCTGGATACCACGATTGTGAATACGGCGCTGCCTTCCATGGCAAAGGCCCTGCATAGCAGCCCGCTGAATATGCATATGGTGGTTGTTTCCTATGTATTAACGGTCGCAGTGATGCTGCCGTTAAGCGGCTGGCTTGCGGATCGTCTGGGGGTACGAAATATTTTCTGCAGTGCTATCGTACTGTTCACGCTGGGTTCGGTCTGCTGTGCCCTCTCCTCCACGCTGGATCAGCTGGTGATGGCGCGGGTGCTGCAGGGCATGGGCGGGGCCATGATGGTGCCGGTCGGCAGGCTGACGGTAATGAAAATTGTGCCGCGGGCCCAATATATGGCGGCGATGGCTTTCGTGACCTTACCGGGCCAGGTCGGTCCGCTGGCCGGCCCTACCCTTGGCGGCCTGCTGGTGGAATACACCAGCTGGCACTGGATTTTTTTGATCAATATCCCGGTCGGGATCATCGGCGCCTGGGCGACTCTCCGCCTGCTGCCAAACTACCGCTTACCCGGGCGACGCTTTGATTTCCGGGGGTTTCTGCTGCTGGCCATTGCGATGGCTTCGCTGACACTGGCACTGGAAAGCCGCGAATGGACAGGAGACCGCACGCTCTGGTTATCCGTCCTGCTCAGTGCGGGGATAGGTTGTCTGGTGCTTTACCCTGTGTACGCCTTCAACCGGGATAATGCGCTGTTCAGCCTCGATTTATTTAAGAATCCGGTGTACCGCATCGGGTTAATCGGCAGTATGGTCGCCCGTACCGGCAGTGGCATGTTACCGTTTATGATCCCGCTTTTCCTGCAACTGGCGCTCGGTCTCAGCCCGTTTCATGCCGGGCTGATGATGATACCGATGGTCGCGGGCAGTATGCTGATTAAGCGTGTGGTGGTCAGGCTGGTCAATACCGTCGGTTATCGTCGTGCGCTGATCAGTTCCACACTGTTACTGGGACTGGTGGTCATGCTGTTCCCGCTCTTGTTACGGCTGGACCGGATTGAAGGATTACCGTTGGTCATGTTCCTGCTCGGTGGCGTCAACTCGGTCCGTTTTACGACCATGAATACCCTGACCCTGAAAGAGCTACCGGACACTCTGGCCTCTTCAGGAAACAGTTTGCTTTCGATGGTGATGCAGTTATCTATGAGTACCGGCGTCACCCTGGCAGGGTTACTGCTGGCAAGCTCAGGGCATGCGGCCCTCGCCGATACTGCCGCCCTGCGTCAGACATTCAGCATGGCCTGGCTGCTGATCGGATTATTCCTCTGGCTACCGATCATAGTTTTCTGGTTCGTCCCTGAAGACCTCAGCCGTAATACGCTGTTAAACAAAGGGCATCGGAAATCATGAAACTGCACTGGCGGGTGAACATCCGGGCGAAGCTGTTTATGACTATTTTCGGTAGCTGTCTGCTGGTACTGGTAGTCATGCACTGGGCGATGCGTATGAGCTTCGAGCACGGGTTTGTCGATTATATCCGTGAGAGTAATGAACAACGCCTGAACCTGTTAAGCGATGCCCTGGCCGAGCAATATCAGCAGCACGGGAACTGGACTTTTCTGCAGAAGAATAACCGGATCATCTACACCCTGCTGCACTCGCTGGAACAAAGTCAGCCGCGGGATAACTTCCCCTCGCCTGGCTGGCGTACCCCATTCTGGATTGTGGATAGTCAATACCATGTGCTGATCGGACCACGAAAAAAACTGCCGGTTCAGCGGGTTGAACATCCGATCACCACCCCGGAGGGGCGGGTAGCCGGTTGGGTCATTGGTTCTCCCCCGGAGCAACTGACACGCAGCACGGATATCAACTTTGACCATCAGCAAAAACGGGCCAGCTGGCTCATCGCGGCTCTGACAACGTTGCTGGCTGCCATCGTGACCTGGCGCCTTTCGCGCGAACTGCTGGCCCCGGTGAAACGGCTGGTTAGCGGTACCCACCAGCTGGCGGCAGGTCAACTGGCAACCCGGGTCAGGGTGACCAGCGATGATGAACTGGGCCAACTGGCCCGCGATTTTAATCAACTGGCTGAGTCACTGGAAAAAAATGAAACCAATCGCCGGGCGTTTATGGCGGACATCTCCCATGAGCTACGCACGCCACTGGCCATCCTGCAGGGGGAACTTGAAGCTATCCAGGACGGGGTTCGCCACCTGACTCCGGCCGCCGTCACCTCGTTACAAAGTGAAGTGATGACCCTGAAAAAACTGGTCGATGACCTGCATCAACTGGCACTTTCTGATGCAGGGGCGCTACGTTATCAGATGCAGCCCCTGTGCCTGAGCGAGCTGACAGAAAGTGTCTGCGCCACCTATGTACAGCGATTCCGCGATGCCGGCCTGTCGCTGCACTTTCAGTTACCGCCCACCGCCCCCTGCGTCGGTGACATCGGCAGGCTGAGTCAGTTATGCCATAACCTGTTGGAGAACAGCCTGCGTTATACCCGTTCCGGCGGCAGCCTGGTGGTCACTCTGCAACAACGGCAGGACGACCTTCAGTTATCTTTCAGTGATAGTGCGCCCGGCATCAGTGATGAACAGCAGCAACATATTTTTGACCGGTTTTACCGGGCTGAAGACTCCCGTAACCGCGCAAGCGGAGGGTCCGGTCTGGGACTGGCTATCTGCCGGGCCATCACAGACGCACATCAGGGCACCATTGACTGCCAGCATTCCGGGGCCGGAGGTGTTACTATCCTCGTCAGGTTGCCATTGATGACAGGTGAGCAAAACATATGACAGAACCTACCCTTTCTCCACGGGTGATGATTGTTGAGGATGAGCCAAAACTGGCCATGCTGCTGGTCGATTATTTACAGGCCGCCGGTTACCGTACCCATGTCGTCAGCCGCGGCGATGACGTGATCCCGCAGGTAAAAGCCACGCCGCCGGACCTGTTGATCCTGGATTTGATGCTGCCGGGCAAAGACGGACTGTCGGTCTGTCGCGAACTTCGCCAGTTCTCGGATCTGCCTGTGATTATGCTGACCGCCCGCAGCGAAGAAATAGACCGTTTACTGGGGCTGGAAATCGGTGCGGATGATTATGTCTGTAAACCTTTCAGCCCGAGGGAAGTGGTCGCCAGAGTGAAGATTATCCTGCGTCGCTGTCTGCGCGTCGCTGAAGAGTCCGTCGAGGTCTCTGCCCGACTGGAAATTGATAAAGGGCGATTTCGTGCCCGCTGGGACGGTCAACCTGTCGAGCTGACACCGGCTGAATTCCGGTTACTGACGGCTCTGTCACAGGAACCGGGGAAAGTGTTCACCCGTGAACAACTGCTTGATCTGCTCTATGACGATTACCGGGTGGTGGCCGACCGGACCATCGACAGTCACATAAAAAATCTCCGTCGTAAACTGGAAACACAGGATCAGGAACAGACGTTTATCCGTGCGGTCTACGGCCTGGGTTACCGCTGGGAAGGTCAGCGCAGCCGCCTGCTCTGAGATGGCGGCCAGACGGCCGTTCATACAGAAAGATTTACAACCCGATATTCCCTCACTACAATCCCCTTCTTTTTGTAGGGTTGTCTTGCTGAGCCCTGATGCGCTCGCCGAGTGCACTGACCTGACATCAGAAATGAGAGTGACCATGTTTAAGCCAGAACTTCTGTCCCCCGCAGGTACCCTGAAGAATATGCGTTATGCCTTCGCTTACGGTGCAGATGCCGTATACGCCGGCCAGCCACGCTATAGCTTACGGGTACGTAACAATGAATTCAGCCATGAAAACCTGCAACAGGGGATCAACGAAGCCCATCAGCTCGGGAAGAAATTTTACGTGGTGGTCAACATTGCCCCCCATAATGCCAAGCTGAAGACTTTTATCCGTGACCTGCAGCCGGTCATTGATATGCAACCGGATGCATTAATTATGTCGGATCCGGGGCTGATTATGCTGGTCAGAGAAGCCTTCCCGCAGATGCCTGTTCATCTTTCCGTGCAGGCGAATGCCGTCAACTGGGCCACCGTGAAGTTCTGGAAACAGATGGGGCTGACCCGCGTTATTCTGTCGCGCGAACTCTCTCTGGAAGAGATAGAAGAGATCCGTCAGCAGGTGCCGGAGATGGAAATTGAGGTTTTTGTCCATGGTGCCCTGTGCATGGCCTATTCCGGACGCTGCCTGCTGTCCGGATATCTGAATAAACGGGACCCGAATCAGGGTACCTGTACCAATGCCTGCCGCTGGGATTATAAAGTCGAGGAAGGGAAAGAAGACCAGAACGGGAATATCGTAGAAAAATACGACCCGATCCCGGTGACCACCCTCGAACCGACACTCGGACAAGGCCCTGCCACCGATAAAGTTTTTCTGCTGAGTGAAAAAATGCGCCCTGAAGAGCCCATGAGTGCGTTTGAAGACGAGCATGGTACGTATATCATGAACTCCAAAGACCTGCGGGCAGTCGCACACGTAGAGCGGCTGAGTCAGGCCGGTGTGCACTCACTGAAAATCGAGGGCCGGACCAAGTCTTTCTACTACTGCGCAAGAACCGCTCAGGTCTATCGCCGGGCCATCGATGATGCCGCGGCAGGTAAACCCTTTGACCCCGATCTGTTAAACACCCTTGAGGGGCTGGCCCATCGCGGTTATACCGAAGGCTTCCTGCGCCGTCATACCCATGACAGCTATCAGAACTATCAGCAGGGGTATTCTGCCTCTGATCGCCAGCAGTTTGTCGGCGACTTTACCGGTCAGCGCCGGGGAAATCTGGCGGAAGTGGCGGTTAAAAATAAGTTTTTACTGAACGACTCGTTAGAAATCATGACCCCGGCAGGCAACCTGACGTTTACGCTACAGGCCCTGCAAAACGGTAAAGGCCAGCCGGTCGAGGTCGCCCCGGGCGACGGCCATAAAGTCTGGCTGGAAGTCCCGGAGGAGCTCGAACTGGATTTCGCCCTGCTGCTGCGTAATTTACCGACGGGCGCCACCACTCAGGCCCCTATGGGGACTGAAAAAGTATAACTGCGCGCGTTTGAGAATCCGATCACAACGAAGGGGCAGGCTATCCGCTAGTATGGCTCCATTATAACGAAGAGTATTGATGCTCTGATAACCTCAGACAACATCTTATTCACCCGCCCGGCCCCCCTGGCGGGTGTTCTTTTTCAGCCTTTCTCACCGTGCGATGTTACGCCGTTTTATGCTATACCTTCCCCCATCTTAGTTTGAACAGCAGGAAGTACTGATGGCAAATACGTACAATGTATTGGCGATCCTTAACGGAAAAAGCGCCGGTAACGATGTTCTCCGGCAGGCGATACAGGACCTTCGTTCCGAAGGCTACACTATTGCAGTTCGCGTCACCTGGGAGCCAGGGGATGCCGCACGTTACCTGCAGGAAGCCCGGGAATTATCTGTTCATACCGTGATTGCCGGGGGGGGTGATGGCACTATTAACGAAATTGTCAGCGGTCTGGCCCGACTGCCCTCTGCAGAGCGCCCGATCCTTGGCATATTACCGCTGGGCACGGCCAATGATTTTGCCACCAGCGCGGGCATACCACTCCCTCCTGCAGAGGCATTGCGCATCGCTGTTAACGGCCCGGTCACTGCGGTCGATATCATCCGCGTCAATAATAAGCGTTACTTTATCAATATGGCGACCGGCGGTTTCGGAACCCGTATTACTACAGAAACCCCGGCACGGCTGAAGGCTGCTCTCGGAGGCGTATCTTATCTGCTGCATGGCCTGTCACGTGTCGACAGCCTGAAGGCCGACAGTTGTGAGATCCGCAGTGAGGAGTTCAACTGGCAAGGGGATGCTCTGGTGATCGGGATTGGTAATGGCCGTCAGGCTGGCGGAGGTCAGCGTTTATGTCCGGCAGCACTGATTAATGATGGCCTGATGGACATCAGTATTATTACCGCTGCCGAATGGTTACCTACCCTGATGCATACGCTGACACGGGAAGATGATAACCCCAATATTCTCCGCGCCCGTAGCCGGACACTGGAAATTACCGCGCATCAATCAATGACGTTTAATCTGGACGGAGAGCCACTGAGCGGTACCCATTTCAGAATGGAGATCCTGCCTCAGGCCATCCATTGCCGTCTGCCGGCAGAGAGCGAACTTCTGGGTACGGCGCCGGAGTGATCATTGACTGAACCGTGATCGCGACGGCAAGCCTTGCCCGGACGTGCTTCAGCGGTTCAGCGAAAGACTGGCTGCGGCTGGTCAATGATATTCTCCTGCCGAACGGGAGTATCTCTGATACAATAGCCTCTCTTTGTGCCCGTCTGTCAGCGCTGATCCTGCGATGACAGACGCTGAGCCCCCCTGTTTAATGCCTGAGTAGAGTAAAGCCTGTGACCCAATCTTTTGCTTCCCTGACGCTGCCCGCTGCGCAGCTGGATAATCTGACCGAACTGGGGTACACCTCCATGACGCCGGTGCAGGCCGAAGCCCTGCCTGTCATCCTGCAGGGCCGCGATGTCCGTGTGCAGGCTAAAACCGGCAGCGGAAAAACGGCAGCGTTCGGTATCGGTTTACTGCAACAGATTGATGTCTCTCACTTTACAACACAGTCACTGGTGCTTTGCCCGACCCGTGAACTGGCAGACCAGGTCAGTAAAGAATTGCGCCGGCTGGCACGGTTTACTGCGAATATAAAAATTCTGACTCTTTGCGGTGGCCAGCCGATGGGGCCACAACTGGCTTCTCTGGCGCATGCGCCCCACATTGTCGTAGGTACGCCGGGACGGATTCAGGAACATCTGCGTAAAAACAGTTTGCGTCTTGAAAACGCCAAAGTGCTGGTCCTGGATGAAGCTGATCGTATGCTGGATATGGGCTTTGCCGATGCCATTGATGACGTTGTTTCTCACCTGCCAAAAACGCGGCAGACCCTGCTGTTTTCTGCGACCTACCCGCAAAATATTGAGCGGATCAGCGCACGTATTCAGCACGACCCGATAGCGATCTCGACCGGGGATGTTTCTGCATTGCCGGATATCGAGCAGCAGTTTTATGAAACGTCACGCGGCGGGAAATTATCTCTGTTACGCTCGCTGCTGAGCAAGCATCAGCCGGCTTCCTGTGTGGTGTTCTGTAATACCAAACGTGATTGTCAGGAAGTCTGTGACGAACTGTCTGCTCAGCAAATCAGTGTGCTGGCACTGCACGGTGACCTGGAACAACGTGAGCGTGACCAGGTGCTGGTGCGCTTTGCCAACCATAGCTGCCGGGTACTGGTCGCCACAGACGTCGCCGCCCGCGGGCTGGATATCCGGGAACTGGAGATGGTCGTTAACTATGAGCTCTCTTTTGACCCGGAAGTGCATGTGCACCGTATCGGCCGGACGGCCCGTGCCGGACAGCAGGGCCTGGCCATAAGCTTTGTCGCACCCGCCGAAATTCAGCGGGCCAATGCGCTGGAAGACTATATCGGCCTGAAACCAAAATGGTTATCCGCCGCAGATCTGCCACGCTCTGCCGTCCCGCTGGATGCCGAAATGATGACTCTCTGTATTGACGGTGGCCGTAAGGCAAAAATTCGTCCGGGGGATATTCTCGGAGCACTGACCGGCGACGCCGGGCTGACGGCGGCCGATGTCGGTAAAATTGATATGTTTCCTATCCACGCTTATGTGGCCATCCGTAAAGCTTCTGCAGCGAAGGCACTGAAGCAACTGCAACAGGTCAAAATTAAGGGTAAGAACTGTAAAGCCCGTCTGATTAAGTGATCCTGCAACTCTGACGTTACCGGCAGTACAGGATCCCCCTGCACTGCCGGCTGGACAATCATGACTCCGGGCCTGCCGCCTGACGTAACTGCTGCTGGTCGTTCAACCTGGCAAACGAGGCCAACGCGGGGAAATCCCTGCGGGTATAATAGCGGACAGGTTTCGGCAGGTTCCCCATCCTTTTCCCCGGCCAGAGCTGCAGTTCAGCCAGGGTATCCAGCGTCTCTCCGGCAACACTGGCCGGCAGCGCAAGCCGTAAAACGGCCTGAGGCTCCCCCGGGATCGGTGTCGGGACGCGATCACTCCCTGTCTGATAATTACGTTTTAACAACAGAAATTTTTGCGGTACCGCTTTTGTACTGTCCCACCAGCGTTGGTCCAACCGATCAAACTGAAGGCGGGTTTGTGCGGCAGGTACTCCGCCCAGCTGTGCCAGCGCATCCGGTAACACGGTCGTCATCGCCAGATTAAAGCCTGTCCGGCTGTATCCATGACCGTCAAGCAGCACTGACGCGGCCAGTCGTGCCCCGACGAGGTTGGAATAAAGATCCTCCGGTGAAAAGGCCGAGATCCCTTCAGGAAAGCCCGGGACTGACTCAAAGCCATACCACTGCGCAATTTCATGCCAGGCCGCAAGATCAAACGCTATCCGGGCCGCCAGCCAGACTGCCAGCGAATACGCCTGTGCCCGATCGGCCGGAGGCGTAAATGCTTTAAACACTATTTTACGCCGGGCCAGCTCTTCCCCGCCCGGTGAGAGCGTAAAGGCTTTCCCCAGCGTCGGATACAGGCGGGTAAACAGATAGAAGGTCATGTCGGCACTGTCGCGGATATGGGCCGTATCAATAAATCCGCCGCGCCGGGTAAAGATAATGCCATTATTTTCCGCCCCCAATCCGCTGATCGCCAGTAAGGAATTGAAGCGGCTGTCATTATAGGTATGCTGTCCCAGCGCCCCTGCTCCCGCGATGTTTCCGATACGGTAAAACGGCACGGGGATACCGAAAATCTGTGTTTTCAGACGGTAACCGAACGCACAACAGGGCCGTAATCCGTCCGGTATCGCCGCCGGGGCAGCTACCGGCCAGGCCCGGGTGGCCTGTTGCTGAGGCAATTCGGAAAAATCACTGCCGATAGCCAGTGCTGCGCTGGCAGGCTGTCCGCACAGGGCCATAATGCTGGTCAGAATACTTATCCACTGCTTCAAAACGCTTCCCCTGCCTGAAAATAGAGAGCACGGCTTCCTTTACCGGGACCATAATCCGGACGTATATTCATAGCAGGCTGAAAGGCAAACCGTTACCAGGCACCGCTCGTCGGCAACCAGTGTCCTTTACCCGGCCGGCTCGTCAGAATATCCCGGCAATGGCCCGGAGAATATCCCCGGAAATGCTCACCACAGCCCGGCGAAAGCCGTCTGCTCCGGGTGACCTGCTCCTGCGTAAGCACACTGAATACATCAGAAACGATACTCGCCGGAAACCATGATACTGTGACGTTCAGCAAACCCGAGTTCCGTCGCCAGATTAAAATGTTTTGTCATGCTGTACTGCGCGCCCAGCAGAATGTTCCAGGGCGACTGAAGATGTTGTTTAACATCGAAACGCCCTTCCCCCTTCTGATTCGCCATCGCCATCAGTGCTTTTAAAGAGGCCGGCATCGACAAATCGTTAAGGCTGCCTTTAAATTCCTGCTGCACATTCTGGTACATGGTGCCGACCCAAAGGTTCAGTTTCCCGGGAGGCAAGCCAATGGCACGGAGACCCGGCGTATCAACGCGGTACCCCGCCCGGGGTGAGACCGTCAGAGCAGTGATGCTGCCATCGAGGATGTCAAAACGGGTCTGAGTGTAATTAATATCCAGCAGGCCATACCAGTCCCCCGAGCCTCCCGCCAGCACTGTCCCTATACCGTAAGTATTGCCTTTAAATTTCAGCTCAAAATTAAGGTTATCGAAGCTCCCGGCATGATGCATACCGTGGATAATGCCGGCAATCATCTGGTTTATCAGGTCACCTTTAAACTGATCCGGATCAGAGTCCACCCCGACAGAAGACATGGAATGGCCTCGCGTCTGTCCGGTAATGCCATAGAGATCCCAGAATGGCAGGATCCAGGTATCCAGACGAAGCGTCCGGGTCTGGCTATATTGCCGGGTTTTACTGGCATCAATAGCAAAAAGCCCCCCCGGTAAGGCCCGGTTCCCGAGGCCCAGTCCACTGAAGGCGATGGACTTCACATCGATATTCTGCCGGATATTCATATAGTTAATGCCAATACCGAAGGGCAGCGGTAACTCATACCCCCTCTCTACCGCTTGCTCCCCCAGCAACGGGAGCCAGCGGTTATAATGCTGAACGGGAAGCGCTGTGTTTTTTGGCGGCGTGGACGGCCCCTTACCCACGTCTTCACGGGGGTTCAGGCCCGTCTGAGGTAACTGATAAAGATCGGCAAGGTCCGCTAACCCGCTTTTACTACTGGCAGGTAAAATAACGCAAAACACTGCCAGAAGGCTGAATAGCTGATATCTTATTTTCATTGATTCATCGTCTGCCATGAATGATATGCAGGCATATTTCGCCCGGTAAAAGAGCAGGAATTATGCGGCAGTAAATGGCGTTGATTTCAGCATAAGATGCTAATAAAAACAAATTATTAAAATTAACCACTTAAGTAAATTATTATTCAATCATTAAATCCTGTTAACGTTAATTATATTAATATCCAGGAACCGGGTGAATAATATAATCACCAGTAAACAATCAATAACACCCGCGAATGATGACGCCTGAGGAACAATAAAAAATTAATATAAAAAATCCCCGCGGTTATTACTGATAACCGCGGGGATAATTAAAAATACAGACGTAAACTACAGCGCAGGAAATTTAGCCATTCAGCGACGGCGTCCTGATCAGGTAGTCAAACGCTGACAATGAGGCTTTTGCCCCCTCTCCGCAAGCCACAATAATCTGCTTATAGGGCACGGTGGTGCAGTCACCTGCCGCAAAAATACCTTTCCGGCTGGTTTCACATTTGCTGTCGATCTCAATTTCACCAAAGCGGTTCAGCGACAGGGTATCCGTTAACCACCCGGTGTTCGGTAATAAGCCTATCTGCACAAAGATGCCGGATAACGCGACGCTGTGCAGTTCGCCACTGAGTCGGTCCTGATATTGCAGCCCGGTCACCTGCTGACCATCGCCGACCACTTCACGGGTCTGCGCGTTGAGTATGACCTCAACATTCGGCAGACTGTGCAGCTTATCGCGCAGGACTTTATCGGCTTTCATTTCGGGGGCGAATTCAAGCAGGGTCACGTGCTCTGTCAGGCCTGCTAAATCAATGGCCGCTTCAGCCCCGGAGTTACCGCCGCCGATCACCGCAACGCGTTTACCTTTAAATAAAGGACCATCACAGTGCGGACAATAGGTGACACCGCGGGTACGGTACGCTTCTTCGCCGGGCACGTTCATATTTCTCCAGCGGGCACCGGTGGCCAGGATCACGGATTTGGCACTGAGCGTCGCGCCGGATCCGGTGGTCAGACGGTGCAGTTCACCGGCGGTTTCGGCAGGCAATAAACGGCTGACCGATTGTGCTTCAATCACATCAATCCGGTAGTCATCAACATGCTGACGTAATGCGCCTGCCAGGCGGCCACCTTCGGTTTTCGGGACCGATATATAGTTTTCGATATCGACGGTATCCAGTACCTGTCCCCCGAAACGTTCACCGATAAGTCCGGTACGGATCCCTTTACGGGCGGCATAGACCGCAGCCGCCACGCCGGCAGGTCCGCTGCCGACAATCAGTACATCATAAGGCGGACGCTGGTTCAGGGCTTCCGCCGCTTTTTTACCGGCATTGGTATCCACTTTGCTGACAATCTCGCTCAGCGACAGTCTGCCCTGCGCGAAACTCTGACCGTTCAGGAACACCGCGGGGACGCCCATCACCTGGCGCTGCTCCACTTCCTCACGGAAAACGCCGCCGTCGATAGCGGTATGGGTCACCTTAGGGTTAAGGATCGCCATCAGGTTCAGCGCCTGCACAACATCCGGGCAGTTATGGCAGGAAAGCGAATAATAGGTCTCGAAATGCAGGTCACTGTCGAGTTCTGCCACCTGGGATAATAGCTGCTGGCTCTCTTTCGAAGGATGACCGCCGGTCTGTAACAGTGCCAGCACCAGTGACGTAAATTCGTGTCCAAGGGGAGAGCCGGAGAAGACCGGCCCGTGCGTATGCCCTGCCTGCGCAATCATAAATGACGGCTGCCGGCTGAACAGGGCATCTTCCCGGCGCAGTGAAATTTTATCTGACAGACCCGTAATTTGTTCCAGTAGCTCACCCACCTCTGCTGAAGCTTTACTGTCATCCAGGCTGGCAATCAGCTCTACCGGACGGGTCAGTTTTTCGAGATAACTGCTGAGCTGGTTCTTTAATGTTGTATCGAGCATGGTCATTTCCCCTGACAAAAAAAACGGGTGCCAGAGCACCCGTGAAAATACGTCGACTGGTGCGGTGTATTAGATTTTTCCGACCAGATCCAGTGACGGTGCCAGTGTTGCCTCACCTTCTTTCCACTTCGCCGGGCACACTTCACCCGGGTGGGTCGCCACATACTGCGCCGCTTTCACTTTACGCAGCAGGTCAGAAGCATCACGACCGATACCTTCAGCGGTAATTTCTACGGCCTGGATAATGCCTTGCGGATCGACGATAAAGGTGCCCCGGTCAGCCAGCCCCTGGTCTTCACGCATAATGTCGAAATTACGGGTCAGCGCACCGGTCGGGTCACCGATCATGGCATAACGGATTTTAGCGATGGTGTCTGAGCTGCCGTGCCATGCTTTATGGGTAAAGTGGGTATCGGTAGAGACTGAGTAGATATCGACACCCAGTTTCTGAAATTCGTCGTAGTGGTCTGCCACGTCGCCCAGCTCAGTCGGGCAGACAAAGGTGAAATCAGCCGGATAGAAGAAGAAGACACTCCACTTACCTGCCACATCTTTTTCTGTCAGTTCAACAAACTGGCCATCTTTAAATGCACTGTTTTTGAACGGTTTAATCTGAGTATTGATAATTGACATGAGTTGCCCTCCATGAAAAGTTGAGCTACAGAGTAACCGTCGGGGCGGACACGGGCTAATACACTGTCATTATCAATGTAATCACTGAAACCTATTAAACTGACCCGGGCTATCGTTCTGTCGGAGCATGTCGCAGGGATCATCCGCCCCGCTCACCGGCAGGCAACGAAAATCTCAGTAACCGCTCAGGCGACTGGCGGGGTCTGCCTGACAATACGCTACAGACCCGATGCAGCGCCGCGGAGGCCCCGCGGCGTAAGAGGATGACAACAGACCCAATCTGTTTACAGGGTACGGATAGAAATATCCGGCGGAACAACCTCGCCTTGCCAGTACAGTCTGGCAGCAATACCGCTGGCAATATCACGATACAGTCGGGTAAACCCGCTATCGGGCCAGCGACTCACCGTGGGTTGTCCGGCATCCAGATCTTCACGAAGCGAAATATGCAGCGGGATTTTTCCGGCCAGATGCAGGCCGTACTCTTCCGTCAGCGCTTCTGCGCCGCCGGTACCAAAAATAGCTTCCGCATGCCCGCACTGGCTGCAGAGATGCACGCTCATATTTTCGATAATACCCAGCACCGGCACCGACACTTTATTGAACATCACTATGCCTTTTTTCGCATCCAGCAGCGCAACATCCTGCGGGGTGGTGACCACCAGTGCGGCCGTCACCGGGATATTTTGCGCCAGCGTGAGCTGAATGTCGCCGGTGCCGGGGGGCATATCCACAATCAGGTAATCCACCTCCGGCCACAGGGTCTCATTCAGCAACTGCATCAGTGCCTTACTGGCCATCGGACCGCGCCAGACCATCGCGTTGTCGTCGGTCACCAGATACCCTATTGAATTCGTTGCCAGCCCGTGGGCCATCACGGGGTTCATATGCTTGCCGTCCGGCGATGAAGGGCGCTCGCCCTCACTGCCCAGCATCATGGGGACTGAAGGCCCGTAAATATCAGCATCCAGTACTCCCACTTTTGCCCCTTCAGCCTGCAGTGCCAGGGCCAGATTAATCGCCGTGGACGACTTACCGACCCCCCCTTTACCGGAACTGACGGCAATAATATTTTTTACGCCCCGGGCACCTGGCAGATTTTTGGCCCGTTTCAGGGTGGCAATCTCATGGCTCAGTCGCCATTCCACGCGGTCAGCACCGGTGATCTGGCAAAGTGTTCCGCTCGTTTCTTCCTGCAATGACTCAAAGCCCGACTGCCAGGCAAACGGCAGGAGCAGTTCAATGTGTAAAACATTATCCAGTAACGCCACATGGTGCAGGGCCTGCAGGCGAATAAGATCCTGTTGCAGGGTTGGATGCTGAAACGCGGCAACTACCGCACTGACCTGTGCATGTAATTCTTCCGGGGTGAGTGCCGGCATTATCCCTTCTCCTTCTGACGGGGACGTGACGAACGGCACGCCCGGTAAACCATTTTTCTTCGCTTATAGTAGCAGATTGACCGGCATGTCAGCGATCCTGCCTTTATCGCCCAGCACTTGTTTACGTTAAGGGTGCCTTCGGTTACCATTCAGACTCTTTTCCAAATAACAGAAAGCTACGCAAACTATGACTCAAGTCGCAAAGAAAATAATGGTAACGTGCGCCCTGCCGTACGCTAACGGATCTATCCATCTCGGGCATATGCTGGAACACATCCAGGCGGATATCTGGGTGCGTTACCAGCGAATGCGTGGCAATACTGTATGGTTCATCTGTGCCGATGATGCCCATGGCACCCCCATCATGCTGAAAGCACAGCAACTGGGCGTCAGCCCGGAAAAAATGATTGAAGAGATGAGCCAGGAACATCAGAAAGATTTCGCTGGTTTTAATATCAGTTACGATAACTATCACTCTACCCACAGTGAAGAAAACCGCGTCCTGTCTGAAAAAATTTACGGCAGTCTGAAAAACAACGGTTTCATTAAGAACCGCACCATTTCACAGCTGTTCGATCCTGAAAAAGGCATGTTTCTGCCGGATCGCTTTGTGAAAGGGACCTGCCCGAAATGTAAGGCAGCCGACCAGTACGGTGATAACTGTGAAGTCTGCGGGGCCACCTACAGCCCGACCGAACTGGTTGAGCCAAAATCAGCGATTTCCGGCGCCACGCCGGTGATGCGTGATTCCGAACACTATTTCTTCGACCTGCCTTCTTTCTCTGACATGCTGCAGAGCTGGACCCGTTCCGGCGCGCTGCAGGAGCAGGTAGCGAACAAAATGCAGGAATGGTTCGAATCCGGCCTGCAACAGTGGGATATTTCCCGTGATGCCCCGTATTTCGGCTTTGAAATTCCGGATGCGCCAGGCAAATATTTCTACGTCTGGCTGGATGCCCCTATCGGTTATATGGGCTCGTTCAAAAACCTGTGCGATAAACGCGGTGATCTGGACTTCGACGAATACTGGAAAAAGGATTCCACCACCGAGCTGTACCACTTTATCGGTAAAGATATTGTCTACTTCCATAGCCTGTTCTGGCCTGCCATGCTGGAAGGCAGCAACTACCGCAAACCGGATAACCTGTTTGTCCACGGGTATGTCACGGTTAACGGTGCCAAGATGTCTAAATCCCGCGGGACCTTTATCAAGGCCAGCACCTGGCTTGAACACCTGGATGCCGACAGCCTTCGGTACTACTATGCGGCGAAACTCTCTTCCCGTATCGATGACATCGACCTGAATCTGGAAGACTTCGTACAGCGGGTCAATGCCGACGTCGTGAACAAAGTGGTTAACCTGGCATCCCGTAATGCCGGCTTCATCACGAAACGTTTCAACGGCAAGCTTTCTGAGACGCTGGCTGACCCGGCGCTGTACCAGACCTTTGTCGATGCGAGCGAGAAAATCGGTGAAGCCTGGGCCAGTCGCGAGTTTGGTCGTGCTATCCGCGAAATTATGGCACTGGCAGACCTGGCTAACCGTTATGTGGATGAGCAGGCACCGTGGGTGGTTGCCAAAGAGGAAGGCCGTGATGCTGACCTGCAGGCTATCTGTTCGATGGGGATCCACCTGTTCCGTATTCTGATGACCTGGCTGAAACCGGTACTGCCGGAACTCTCTGCCCGCAGTGAAGCCTTCCTGAACAGCGAACTGAGCTGGGATAGCATTGCACAGCCGCTGACCGGTCATACTGTGGCACCTTTCAAGGCGCTTTATCAGCGGATCGAGATGAGTAAAGTCACGGCGCTGGTCGATGCATCAAAAGAAGATGCGACACAGGCAGCACCTGCTGCGGCGGCGACTCAGAAGAAAACGGCTGCCGTGGCAAAACCGGCCAAAAAGGAAGAAGCGTCCGTGGAAGGTGTGATTACCATCGATGACTTTGCCAAAGTCGATATGCGTGTCGCACTGATTGAACAGGCAGAGCTGGTAGAGGGTTCCGATAAACTCCTGCGCCTGATGCTGGATGTGGGCGGCGAAAAACGCCAGATCTTCTCCGGGATCCGTGCGGCTTACCCGGATCCGTCGGTGCTGGTCGGCCGTTTGACGATCATCGTCGCAAACCTGGCCCCGCGTAAAATGCGCTTTGGCGTGTCTGAAGGGATGGTGCTGTCAGCCGGTAACGGGGGCAAAGACCTGTTTATTCTGTCTGCCGACAGTGGTGCGCAACCGGGCATGCCGGTGCGTTAATCCTGACAAGCTATTTCGTTAAGCCGGTGCAAACCGGCTTTTTTTTCCTCTGCTGCCGGACATCTCTCTGCTGCTATTTTTCTGAACTTTGCGGTTTGTCACACAGAACTGCAATAAGAGAGCAGATTACATTGTGTCCCGGACCGGGATCACCTATAAAAACCAGGGATAACCGGCTCACCCGATGAGGCTTTGTATGCATCCACGTTTTACCACGGCGTTTGCCACACTTGATACCCCTCTGCAACAGGCACTGAAACCCGTGCTTGATGACCCGCATTTTACGGCCCTTCTTCAGCCGGAAACCGTACATCATCTGATGACTGCTACCGGCCTTGACGAAAATGCCCTGGCACTGGCCCTGCTGCCACTGGCAGCCAGTTGTGCCGTCACCCCGCTCTCGCATTTTAACGTCGGAGCCATCGCCCGGGGCGTCAGCGGATGCTGGTACTTCGGCGCTAATATGGAATTCAGCGGTGCCACCATGCAACAGACGGTGCATGCTGAACAAAGCGCCATTACCCACGCCTGGCTTTCGGGCGAGGAGAAACTGGCGGCGATCACCGTCAATTACTCGCCTTGCGGTCACTGCCGGCAATTTATGAATGAGCTAAACAGCGGCCTGTCCCTGACGGTTTGCCTGCCGGATCAGCCACCGCGGGCGCTGGCTGACTATCTGCCGGCCGCCTTTGGCCCGGCAGACCTGAACATTCACAGCGTGCTGATGGATGTCAGTGACCAGCAGTTTATCCCGCAGGGTGACGCGCTGACACAGGCGGCGATACATGCCGCCAGCCTCAGTTATGCACCTTACAGTGACGCATTCAGCGGCGTTGCTTTGCAGACCCGTGACGGAGCAATTTATGCCGGTCGCTATGCAGAAAATGCCGCGTATAATCCGACGTTACCGCCACTGCAATCGGCGCTGATCCTGCTCAATCTCAAAGGCGGGGATTGCGCCGAAATTCAGCGTGCCGTGCTGGCCGAATCGGAAGATGCCACTCTGCTTCAGCGCAGTGCGACTCAGACCACCCTGGCCGCGCTCGGCTGCCATAATCTGGATTATGTCTGCCTCACCCGCTCATAAATTGAGATGAATTTGCCGGAAATCTGACAGATTACCGGCAAATAACCTGTTTGAAAAACGTCGGGAAAGGCGTAATTTGCTGACAACTAAAGACCTTCCGGTGGCCTCACCCGGTGACCGGGCTTTACAACGGAGTATCAATGATGGAACTGGATTACGAGAGTAAACGACCGCTATATATTCCCTATGCCGGCCCGATCCTGCTGGAATTTCCGCTACTCAATAAAGGCAGCGCCTTTTCCCGGGAGGAACGTAACGAGTTTAACCTCAATGGCCTGCTACCGGAAACCGTAGAGACCATTGAAGAACAGGCCGAAAGGGCCTGGCAGCAATACCAGGAATTCAAAAATAATATCGATAAGCACGTCTTTCTGCGCAATATTCAGGACACCAATGAAACGCTGTTCTATCGTGTGCTGGCAGACCATCTGCAGGAAGTCATGCCCATCATTTATACCCCGACGGTCGGTACCGCCTGTGAGCAATTTTCAGACATCTATCGTCGCGCCCGCGGTGTGTTTATCTCCTACCCTAACCGCGAACATATCGAAGATATGTTACAGAACGCCACCAAACAGAATGTCAAAGTGATCGTCGTGACGGATGGTGAACGTATTCTCGGTCTCGGGGATCTGGGGATCGGCGGCATGGGGATCCCTATCGGCAAGCTGTCACTCTACACCGCCTGTGGTGGTATCAGCCCGGCCTACACCTTACCTATCGTGCTGGATGTCGGCACCAATAACCAGCAATTGCTGAATGACCCGCTCTATATGGGCTGGCGTCATCCCCGCATTGGTGAGGAAGAGTACAATGCCTTCGTAGAGGAATTTATCAGTGCGGTGAAACGGCGCTGGCCCCATGCGTTACTGCAATTTGAAGATTTCGCACAGAAAAATGCAACTCCGCTTCTTGAAAAATACCGCGATAAACTCTGCTGCTTCAATGATGATATTCAGGGAACCGCTGCCGTGGCGGTTGGCACGCTAATCGCCGCCAGCCGGGCCGCCGGCAGCCCGCTCTCAGAACAGACCATTGTGTTCCTCGGTGCCGGTTCCGCCGGTTGCGGTATTGCAGAGCAGATTATTAATGAAATGACGTCTGAAGGTCTGAGCGATACCGAAGCCCGTCGCCGGGTGATGATGGTCGACCGATACGGCCTGCTGACGGATAAACTGACCAACCTGTTACCTTTCCAGGCCCGTCTGGTGCAGTCCTCAGAGGCTATCGCCGACTGGGAAACCGGCAGTGATCACGTTTCTCTGCTGGATGTGGTACGCAACGCCAAACCGACTATCCTGATTGGTGTTTCCGGCCAGCCCGGGCTGTTTACCGAAGAAATTATTCGTGAAATGCACCGTCACTGCCCACGGCCAATCATTATGCCTTTATCAAACCCGACGTCCCGCGTGGAGGCCACCCCGGCAGATCTTATCAGCTGGACCGGGGGTGCAGCACTGATAGCCACCGGGAGCCCGTTTGCGCCGGTCACCTGGCAGGATAAGGTCTACCCGATAGCCCAGTGTAACAATGCTTACATCTTCCCCGGGATCGGGTTGGGTATTATTGCCTCCGGGGCCAGCAGAGTGACCGACTCTATGCTGATGAGTGCCAGCCGGGCACTGGCCGATTGCTCGCCTCTTGCTACCGACCCCACCGGCCCGGTATTGCCGGAACTGAGTGATATCCAGCAGGTTTCCCGCCGGATAGCGATAGAAGTGGCCCGTGCCGCCCGGCTCGCCGGCGTCGCCCCGGAAAGCTCCGAAGAGGCACTGGCGCAGGCGATAGAGGATAATTTCTGGACTCCGGCCTATCGCCATTACCGTCGGACCTCAATCTGAGATTGCCGTTCAGCAGAACCTTCCACCGGCAGCGCAGCGATAATGTCTGCGCTTGCCTGACCGAAGTGGCTCAAGTACCCTTGGGTCACTTTTTAATTATCAGATGAGTGATCCGGCCGCATGCTCAAACGTCTCTTTACCCTTCTCTGTTGCCTGATTTTACTGGCAGGCGTGACTGCATTGGGGCTTGACCGTTGGATCAGCTGGAAAACTGCCCCCTATATTTATGAAAACGTCAGTCAGCTGCCCCACCGTGAAGTCGGCGTGGTATTGGGGACTTCAAAATATTACCGTACCGGTGAGCTGAATCAGTATTACCTTTACCGCATCCAGGGCGCTCTGAATGCCTATAACAGCGGAAAGGTGAATTATCTGCTGCTCAGCGGTGACAACGCCCTGCAGAGTTATAACGAACCCCGAACGATGCGCAGGGATCTTATCCGTGCCGGTGTCGACCCGGCGGATATTGTGCTGGATTATGCCGGTTTCCGTACGCTGGATTCTATAATCCGTACCCGTAAGGTGTTTGATACTAACGATTTCACCATTATTACCCAGCGTTTTCATTGTGAACGCGCCCTGTTTATCGCGATGCATCAGGGGATTGCAGCACAGTGCTATGCCGTTCCTTCTCCTAAGAATATGCTGGGTATTCGCATCCGTGAAATTGCTGCACGCATTGCCGCCCTGGCGGATTTGTACCTGTTTAAAAGTGAGCCTCGCTATCTTGGTCCGTTGATCCCTATCCCGCCGGTCACCGAAATTCCTGATAACGCCCCGGGCTATCCGGCCATTACGCCGCAACAGTTACAGGGAACCCCGGAACAACCCGCCCCGGAACACAAAGCAAAAGCCGCCCCGCTGACTGACGGGTATCAGGCTCATGCCGCAAATTGCGCTCTGCTGGCCACCTTTGCCGGTCAGCCTGCGGTTTCCGGCCCCGTTACCGGGATTTTGCCGATCAGACCGCCGGATGCCCTGTCAGGTGTTACCCGCGCAGCGGATAATGATGCCGGACGCCGCCCCCGGAATTACCATCAGATGCTGCCGGGGGGAACAGAATGTCCGGTACCGGCTAACGCTGCACAGGTGCCTGTCCGGCCCCCCGCGCTTCCCCCGGCAGTGAAACCCGGAGTTACCACCGGGCCTGAAGGCCCGGACTCAGCAGTACGCTAACCCGGGATACCGCCCTTGCCGGGCGGGAACCGAATAAACGCGCTTATCCCTCACCGGAACCGGCTGTTTTCCGGGTCAGGATCCGCCAGAGTTGCTCCATCGGCCCGCGCGGAAAATACCGTAACCAGCACAGCGAAAACAGCGCATTGATCACCCAGATAAACGGCACTATCAGTAACAACTGCCAGCGCTGGAAATGCAGGAAGAACCCGGCAGTGGAGAAAATCAACGTACAGACCAGGGTTTGCAGCAGATAGTTACTCAGGGCCATACGACCGATGCAGCAAAAGAGATAACCGACCCGCATCGATGAGATTTTTTGCCAGCCGGCCAGCACCAGTGCCGCATACCCCAGGCTTATCAGGGGGCTGGCAATTTCGCCGGGAATTTGCAGATAAAATCCGCTCCAGCGGAATGACCAGCCAGTGAGCCACTGGGCTGTCGTGCCGGCGGCTTCCAGCAGAAAACCGGGAACCAGTAATAACGCCGCTGTACGAAGATAGTCGGCCGGGGGGCGGTTACCCAGTAGCCAGCCATTATGCACCAGTGCCGCGCCGATCATCATCAGTCCGGTCAGCTCCCAGCCATACTGTCCGAAAAATGCCACCAGCATCGATGCCAGATGATCGGTGCGGTAATCTATCGCAGCCATGCCGGGGTGCAGTACCCGTTGCTGTTCAAGAAAAACCTCGGCGGCACCGGGCAGCCAGTCACTGCCCGCATGGCCTGAAGATATCGCCCCGAACAACAGCAACATCAGGCACCCGACCGCGTAAAACAGAATACCGGTGCGCATCAGTACGCCGGGAGAGTGTGCATCGCGGATCATCCGCCAGCTCAGCATCCCGGCCAGCGACCAGGCCACCAGAATATCCCCCTGCCATAACAGTACGGCATGCAGCACGCCGAACAGTAAAAGCCAGCCCAGCCGCGACTGTATCCAGGCTCCGCCTTTCGGCAACTGAAACACCAGTCCGGCACCAAACAGTAACGCGAACAGGTTAAGGAACTTAAGCCGTGCAAAGACCTCGAGGACTGCCCAACTGATGGCATCCGGACGCGTAATAAATCCCTGCCAGGCCGGGTTCAGATAGGCGGCCGAGGGTAAACCGAAGCTGACAATATTCAACAGCAGTATGCCGGCGATGGCGGCACCACGGATAAAATCAAGCTGGGGATAACGCGGCATGTGACAACCCTGACAGGAAAGAAAAAGCCATATCCTGAAGGATATGGCCTGATAACGGGGAAATCAGTTGTGTCTGACCGCGCGCAGAAATTCCTGACGGGTATTCTGACTCGACTTAAACAACCCGCCGAGTGACGTGGTCGTGGTCGCGCTGGTCGCATCCTGAACCCCGCGGGCTTTAACGCAGTAATGAACCGCGTCAATACACACTGCCACATTATTGGTCCCGAGCAGCGTCTGTAACGCAACCAGCACCTGTTGGGTCAGACGTTCCTGCACCTGCGGGCGCTGTGCAAAGAACTGCACGATACGGTTAATTTTTGACAGACCGATCACTTTATCTTTCGGGATATACGCCACGGTAGCTTTACCGTCGATAGTCACAAAGTGATGTTCACAGGTACTGGTCAGCGAGATATCACGCACCGTGACCATCTCATCGACCTTCATTTTATTCTCAATTACCGTGATCTTCGGAAAATTGGCATAATCGAGACCCGAAAAGATTTCATCGACATACATTTTCGCAATACGGTGCGGAGTCTCGGTCAGACTGTCATCGTCCAGATCAAGGTTCAGTAATTGCATAATTTCGGTCATATGACCGGCAATAAGCGCTTTACGTGTGGTGTTATCCAGTTCACGCGCAGGCTTACGTAACGGGGTTTCCAGACCGCGGGCCACCAGTGCTTCATGTACCAGTGCCGCTTCCTGACTTAAAAGGGACATCTACTATTCTCCGGCAGGTGAATTCTCAGCCCTGGCAACGGGCGGCGAATCATAATTATTGCTTATTGTGAATCAGTCCGGCGGGATTATCCAGTAGCTTACGGTGATCATCTTTCATCAGCAGCAAAAAATATTTCACACATCAGCCCTGCGGTTCAGGCTTGCCTGCCGCCGCCGCGGCGACTACAATCACAAAAATTATGAATAAATCACTTTAACTTCATTTCATAAAGAGAATAATTATGGATTTGGTGCAGCTACGGATGTTTTGTGCCGTTGCCGATACCGGCTCGGTCGCCCGGGCGGCAGAATTACTCCACAGAGTGCCGTCCAACCTGACCACCCGCCTTAAACAACTGGAAGAAGAGCTGGGAACCGACTTACTGATCCGCGAAAAACAGCGGGTACGTTTATCCCCGGTCGGACATAACTTTCTCGGTTATGCCCAACGTATTCTGGCATTAAGCGAAGAAGCCATCAGCATGACCCGCCAGGGGGAACCGGCCGGAAATTTTGCGCTCGGCACCATGGAAAGTACGGCGGCGACCCGCCTGCCGGGTCTGCTCGCGGCGTATCACCAGCGTTATCCGTCGGTCTCTCTGTCCCTGATCACCGGGACATCCGGCGAAATTATCGACCACGTACGCGAAGGGACGGTGGCTGCCGCCCTGGCCGACAGCCCGGAAGGTTATGACGAACTGCACAGTTGTGTCGCTTTCCGTGAAGAGCTGGTGCTGATCACCAGCAGTGAACACCTGCCGGTCACCTGCCCGCGGGATGTTCAGGGCGAGACGTTTTTTGCATTCCGTAACAGTTGCTCTTACCGGCTGAAGCTGGAGGAGTGGTTTCGCGAAGGTGACGCACAGCCCGGCAGTATTATGGAAATTCATTCCTATCATGCGATGATTGCCTGTGTGGCGGGAGGGGCCGGACTTGCCATTATTCCGTATTCCGTGCTGGCTCAGATGAGTGACCGGGCACGTATTCGTGTTCATCATCTGCCGCAGAAATATAGCCAGGTCTCAACCTGCCTTATCTGGCGACGGGATGCGTTTACCCCGAATGTTGAAGCCCTCAAGGAGCTGATGATCCGCTTTTTTGTACGGGATACCCCGGCAGGCACCGACGAAGAGATTACCGGGAGCACGCCTTGCACGCCCGTTTCCCCCTGATTTTTTTAACGGTTGTTGCCTTTGCAACAGCCCCGAATGCTGATTAATGACAGGAGCGTGATATGTCCGGACTCACTCTTTGCGAAGAGCATCTGATGTTTGGTGGCCGCCAGCAACGCTGGCAACATACCTCAGCGACGCTGGGCTGTGAGATGAAATTCAGTCTGTTCCTGCCCCCGGCAGCGACCGCTCAGCCGGTTCCGCTGCTCTGGTGTCTGGCAGGGCTGACCTGTACTGATGAGAATTTTTCCGTGAAATCCGGCGCTCAACGACTGGCCGCCGGGCAAGGTATTGCGCTGATTATGCCTGATACCAGTCCGCGTGGCAGTGAGGTTCCCGACGATGAGCAGTACGACCTGGGCCAGGGAGCCGGATTTTATCTTAATGCCACACAGGCCCCCTGGGACCGGCATTATCGTATGTACGGTTACCTGACTCAGGAGTTGCCCGCATTGCTGGCAGAACACTTCAGCTTCAGCGATCGTCAGGCTATTATGGGGCACTCGATGGGGGGCCACGGTGCGCTGGTACTGGCCCTGCGTGAGGCCGGACGTTTTACCTCGGTCTCGGCTTTCGCCCCCATCGTCAATCCTTCTTCCGTCCCCTGGGGCGAGAAAGCCTTTACCGCCTATCTGGGAGCGGATCGTGATGCATGGCGTCAGTATGATGCCAGCCTGCTGATGGCGGAAGCCACCCACCGGCTGCCGGTGCTGATAGACCAGGGGCTTTCTGATAATTTTTACCCGCTACAGCTGCAACCGGAAGTGCTGGAAAATATCGCCCGTGAACATCAATATGATCTGACCCTGCGCTGGCAGGAAGGTTATGACCATAGCTACTATTTCATTACCAGCGTCATTGAAGATCATCTTCGTTTCCACGCACGCCATCTGCTGGCGGCCTGACGCAACACCAGCCATAAAAAAACCCATGCATTGCATGGGTTTTTTATTACTAAGCTAACCGGACTGACAGATTAGCTGTCACTTTTGGAAATGGCCGGGAATTCCATCTCATGGTATTTCACAAAACGGGTCCCGCGCGTCCATTTATAGCCCAGCCAGATCACCAGGAACAACGGAATACCGATATAGGTCGCTGCCACGCCATACCAGTCAATGGTATCGGCCATAAAGGCCTGATAGTTCTGCCCCAGTGTGATGATAAGGCAGAGCACAAACGCAAACACCGGTCCGAGCGGGAAGAGCCCTGCACGGTAAGGCAGGTCTGCCAGGTTATGCCCCTTCGCCACATAACCGCGACGGAAGCGGTAATGGCTGATGGCGATCCCCAGCCAGGCAATAAAGCCGGTCATCCCTGAGGTATTCAGTAACCACATATAGACGGTCTGATTACCAAATTTGGATGATAAGAAGCAGAGTGCTGCAATCACGGTCGTCGCAATCAGTGCATTACGCGGCACACCATTTGCCGTCAGACGGGCAAAGATTTTTGGTGCTTTCCCTTCCTGTGCCAGCGTAAACAGCATCCGTGTAGACGCATACATTCCGGAGTTACCGGCAGAGAGCACTGCCGTCAGGATCACTGCATTCATTACCGCAGCCGCAGATAACAGCCCGGCATTCTGGAACACCAGAGTGAAAGGACTGACGCTGATGTCTTTAACATCATTATGCAGCAGACGCGGATCGGTATACGGCAGTAACAGACTGATAATAAGGATAGCCAGCACATAAAACAGCAGGATCCGCCAGAATACCTGACGCATAGCGCGCGGGATATTCTTGCCCGGGTTTTCCGATTCACCGGCCGCAATCCCGATAAGTTCAGTCCCCTGGAAAGAGAAGCCGACAATCATCGCCACGCCGATCATCGCAGAGAATCCCCCCGCAAAAGGTGCACCGCCAATGGTCCAGTTATGCCAGCCACCCTCTCCTGCACCCCGCAGAATACCGGTCACCATCATCAGTCCGACGATAATAAAGATAACCACGGTCACCACTTTAATCAGCGAGAACCAGTATTCCGCTTCACCAAAGCCTTTAACCGAAATCACGTTCAGCAGGAAAATCACCGCCAGGAAGAGGCAGCTCCAGACCCAGCCAGGAACGTCCGGGAACCAGTAGCCCATCACCAGTTGTGCGGCGACCAGGTCGACGGCAATGGTGACTGCCCAGTTGTACCAGTAATTCCATCCCAGAGCGAAGCCAAAGCCTTCTTCGACGTATTTGGCACCGTAGGTTGCAAACGATCCGGAGACCGGCATATACGCTGCCAGTTCACCGAGGCTTGTCATCAGGAAGTAAACCATCAGACCGATAATGGCATAAGAAAGAAGTGCGCCGCCGGGTCCGGCCTGAGAAATGCTGGCCCCTGAGGCGACAAAGAGCCCGGTACCGATAGACCCGCCAATGGCTATCATCGTCAGATGACGGGCTTTTAATACACGTTTCAGGCCAGGCTTATCTGTTGTTTTTGTATTATTATTCATCAGTAAACACTATGCTGGATAAAAATGAGGCGCGATTGTACCAGCTCACCGTTACCTGTATAGCATTACCACTGCGTTATAAGTTACCTTCATAATCCCCTGCCTATTATTAGCAACCCCGGGCGGGCCGGGTCAGACAATATCCTGTTCACGGCAATAAGACAGAAAACGGGTCAGCGATCGGGACAAATGTTTTTGCTGATGATGGATGCGATACAACGTCCGTGTCAGCGGCGGTAACGGCAGCGGAACCTGGCGCAGACTGCCATTTTCCAGCTGATCGGCGATCACCCGGCGTGACAGGCAGCTTATGCCCATCCCGTAGCGTACCGCATGCTTGATAGCCTCTGAATTTCCAAGCTCCATCTCAATTCTGAAATGAGGCAGATGAGAAAGCAGCAGATAATCCACTATCTCCCGGGTGCCTGACCCCCGTTCCCGCAGGATCCAGGGCGAATCTGCCAGTCTTTCCAGCGTGACTGCCTGGTTGAAAATGGCTGACCGGGGTGAAGCGAAAACCACCAGCTCGTCCTGTAGCCAGTTTTCGCTGACAATGCCGGTAATATGACAAGGTCCTTCGATAAGCCCCACATCCACGCGAAAATCACTGACAGCCTGTATCACATCCTGGCTGTTACCCACCGTGAGATCCAATGGTGCCTGCGGAAAATCACGCCGGTACTCTGCCATCATGGCGGGCAGCAGATAGTTACCGATAGTACTGCTGGCAGCGATGCGGATGGCGCCATGATCTTCGCGGAAAAGTTGCTCAGTCTCTTTGGCCTGCTCCAGTAATGAGACGGCTTTCGGGTAGAGCAAACGACCGTGTTCATTCACAATCAGTCGCTTGCCGGAGCGATCGAACAGTTTCACCGATAACTGATGTTCAAGATCAGCCAGCGCAGCACTGACGGCGGACTGTGAAAGTGCCAGTTGCTGCGCGGCACGGGTGGTCGACCCGCTCTTAACAATTTCGCTGAATACTTCCAGCTGCCTCAGGGTGATATGCACTCTTTCTCCTCACGGATTTTTCACGGATGGGGTAACACCCGATTTATAACCAGTTATAGTGGTTAATTATAAATATATAATCAATTTCTCTTTTAAGCAAAACCCCGGCAGGATGAAGGTCAGTAACTCAGGAAGGAAGAACACGATGACTCTGCACCAGCCCCACCGGGCACCTCTGCCCCGCCTCCCCTTGCTCAACGGTATCCTGCTCAGCGGGGTGATAGCGGCAGGCATGCTGCCTCTGATCCAGATCCCTCTGATTGCCAGGCTGGGACTGGGTGCACTGACGCTGGCAATCCTGACCGGTATTATTACCGGTAATCTGCTGCCCGCATCGGTTCACGTTCGTTGCGAACAAGGGATAGCCTTCAGTAAGCATTACCTGCTGCGACTGGGGATTATTTTATACGGATTTAACCTGACCTTTCAGCAAATCAGCCATATCGGTTATCGCGGCCTGGTCACCGACATGATCATGCTGAGCAGCACGTTTCTGGTGACCTGTCTGGCAGGACTGTACTGGATAAAACCGGACAAACAGACCGTGTGGCTTATCGGAGCCGGTAGCAGTATCTGCGGCGCGGCGGCAGTACTGGCGACCGCACCGGTCATTAAAGCCGATGCCGGAAAAGTGGCCGTCGCAGTGGCGACGGTCGTTATCTTCGGTACGGCGGCCATTTTTATCTATCCGTTGATCTGGGAGGTTATCCACCCCTGGCTGCCGGGGATCGGTGCTGAACAGTTCGGTATTTATACCGGTTCGACCGTCCATGAGGTCGCCCAGGTCGTGGCAGCCGGCCATGCTATCAGTCCGCAGGCCGAAGATACCGCAGTGATTGCCAAAATGCTGCGGGTCATGATGCTGGCACCCTTCCTGCTGCTGCTGGGCCAATGGGTTAACCGCACCCGCCCGTCTGCAGAGACTGAAGGCCCCGGAAAAATCACCTTCCCCTGGTTTGCCCTGATTTTTATTCTGGTCGCCGTCGTTAACTCGTTCGGTTTACTGTCTGACACCCTGCTGAGCTGGATCCACTGCATTGATAATATCATGCTGGCAATGGCAATGGCCGCCCTGGGCCTGAGCACCCGCCTGTCTCAGCTGAAAACTGCCGGGCTGAAGCCACTACTGCTGGGAGGCGTTGTTTTTCTCTGGCTGATTATCGGCGGCGCTGGCGTCAATCTGTTGGTATGGCATGTTATGAAGTAAATCCTCAGGTATGATGTGTCACATCTACCAGAGACCGGGAAGTGAGGAGAAAGTAATGAAGTTTATCGGTGCGCATGTCAGCGCCGCAGGGGGCGTGGAAAATGCGGTCCTTCGTGCACACGAACTGGAAGCAACGGCCTTTGCACTGTTTACCAAAAACCAGCGCCAATGGCGCGCTGCGGCGTTAACAGAGGAAAGTATCAATGCCTTCCGTCAGGCCTGCGAAAAATATAACTTCAGCTCAGGACAAATTCTGCCCCATGACAGTTACCTGATCAATCTTGGTCATCCGGTCAGTGAGGCGCTGGAAAAATCACGACTGGCCTTTATTGATGAGATACAACGGGCGGAATTGCTTGGCCTGTCATTACTTAACTTCCATCCGGGCAGCCACCTGCAACAGATTGCTGAAGAAGACTGTCTGAAGCTGATTGCCGAATCGATCAATATCGCGCTGGATCAGACGCGGGGCGTAACTGCAGTCATCGAAAATACCGCCGGTCAGGGCAGTAACCTGGGGTTCCGTTTTGAACACCTGGCAGAAATTATCCATCACGTTGAAGATAAAAGCCGTGTCGGTGTCTGCATCGATACCTGTCACGCCTTTGCCGCCGGTTACGACCTGCGTACGGTCGAAGATTGTGAAAACACCTTCCGGGATTTTGAGCGGATTGTCGGTTTTAACTACCTGCGGGGCATGCACCTGAATGATGCGAAAAGTGAATTCGGCAGCCGCGTAGATCGCCATCACAGTCTGGGCGAAGGGAATATCGGCAATACCGTGTTCAGCTGGCTGATGAAAGATCCCCGCTTTGATGGTATTCCGTTAATTCTGGAAACCGTGAATCCGGATATCTGGAAAGATGAAATTGCCTGGCTGAAAGCACAACAGACAGCATAAAAAAACAGGGCGCAATGCGCCCTGTTTTTCAAATCACACATCCCTCAGGCGGTGACTGCTTCCGGTTTTTTCAGGAAGGCATAAGCAATACCCGCCAGCGCCGTTCCGATAATAATGGATAACAGATAACCCAGTACCGGAGTAATCGCCCCCGGGATCAGCAGAACAAACAAGCCGCCGTGGGGTGCCATCAGTTGGGCACCGATAGCCATAGAGATAGCCCCGGTCACCGCACCGCCAACGAGACAGCAAGGGATCACCCGCATCGGGTCACGGGCAGCGAACGGAATGGCACCTTCAGAAATAAAGCACAGCCCCAGCACCAGTGCGGCTTTACCGCCTTCCTGCTGACTTTTATTAAATTTCCTTTTAGCCAGTAAAGTCGCCAGCCCCATCGCCAGCGGAGGTACCATTCCGGCAGCCATAATGGCGGCCATCGGCGCGTAGGTTTTGCTGCTCAGTAAACCGACACCAAAGGCGTACGCCACTTTGTTCACCGGGCCCCCCATATCGGTACACATCATACCGCCCAGCACCGCACCCAGCAGCACCGCGTTCGCCGTACCCATGTTACCCAGCCAGTGAGTAAGCCATTCCATAATGGCTGCTACCGGTTTGCCGACCACATAAATCATCAGCAGGCCGGTGATCAGGCTCGCCAGTAATGGAATAATCAGGATAGGTTTCAGGGCTTCCATACTCTGCGGGAGTTTCAACCGTGTACTGATAAATTTCGCCACATAACCGGCAATGAAACCGGCAATGATACCGCCAAGGAAACCGGCATTCGTGCTGGTCGCCAGCATACCGCCAATCAGCCCCGGTGTCAGACCAGGACGGTCAGCAATCGAGAAGGCAATGTAGCCCGCCAGCACCGGCACCATTAACGCGAACGCACTCCCCCCGCCAATCTGCATCAGTGCGGCAGCCAGCGTCCCTTCCTGATGGAAGGCCGTGATCCCGAAGGCGAAAGATAACGCGATGCTCAGACCACCTGCGACCACCATCGGCAGCATGTAAGACACACCGGTCAGCAAGTGACGGTAAGCGCCGGCCTTTTCTTTATTACCCTCGCTGGCAGCAGCTTGATCGGCTGACGCCCCCGCGGCATGGTAAGGCTTAGCTTCCGCCAGGGCTTTATCAAATTCCTGGGCGGTTTTCTTCAGTGCCAGTCCGGTCGAGGTGCGGTACATGGGTTTGCCGGCAAATTTAGCCAGATCAACCTCGATATCGGCGGCAATAATCACCAGGTCGGCAGCCGCGATTTCCTCAGCGCTGACCGGATTACCGGCACCGACTGATCCGCGGGTTTCTACCTTCGCCCACCAGCCACGTTTTTTAGCTTCTGCCTCGATGGCTTCTGCCGCCATAAAGGTATGAGCGACGCCGGTCGGACAGGCGGTTACCGCCACAATACGTTTGGCCCCGCTGGTCTCAGCCACCACAGGCTGAGCATTTACCGGTGCCTGCCAGGGAGTTGCCTGTTCACGAGCCGTAGTCAGAAAGGCCACTGCATCATTCAGCAGTGCCTGAAGATCTCCCTGCCAGAATGGCTTACCGCTCAGAGACGGATCGGTGGGAGCGTTTTTACCGGCAACCACCACAAGTTCAGCCTCGGCTGGCGAACGGGTTAAGGTCAGTCCGCATTTTTCAGCAGCCGTTTCAGCCGCTTTTTCGGCCATATATGCACTGGCTTTTCCCAGTGACGCATCAGTTATCAGCAGCGCTTTCATCATTTATTCCTCTTCTGCTGTCAGTGCACGGGCTGTAAATCGACACGTGCCATCATTGCCGCCAGTTGTGTCCGGTCAGCGACGCCTACATTACTTTGACTTACCGCCAGTGCGGCAACGGCAGTGGCCAGTCTCAGGGTATGTTCACTGGACTCACGCATCAGTAACCCATAAATCAGGCCGCCGACCATTGAATCCCCGGCCCCCACGGTACTCACTACCTCACAGGCCGGAGGCTTGGCCAGCCATTCCCCGGAAGCATTCACCCACAGCGCGCCTTCCGCACCGAGCGAAATCACCACATGAGCAATCCCCTCTTCACGCAATTGATGCGCGGCATCAATAACGTCCTGTAATTCCGGCAACGGTTTCCCGGCCCAGGTTTCCAGCTCACGGCGGTTAGGTTTTACCAGCCAGGGGGCGGCTTTCAGCCCGGCCTCCAGCGCACTGCGGCTGCTGTCAAAGATAATGCACGGGCACAGCGCCCGCAGGGATTTCATCCAGACGGTAAAGGCTTCCGGAGAAACTCCTTCCGGTAAACTGCCGCTGACGCAGACCATATCGAACTGGCCCAGCCAGCTCAGTGAATCGGTCGTAAAGCGTTCCCAGTCTTTCGCGGTCACATCGAATCCGGAAAAGTTAAGGTCGGTCACTTCGCCGTCCTGCTCGGTCAGTTTGACATTAATACGCGTTCTTCCGCCGACCACCTGGAAACGGTTCGCAATCCCCAGCTCGCTGAAAAGCTGCTGGAATCCGTCCTGATTATCTTTACCCAGGAAACCGCCGACGGTCACATCAATCCCCAGATCTTTCAGCACCCTGGCGACATTAATCCCTTTACCCGCAGCATGCAGGCCGGTGGTTTTTACCAGATTAACTTCCCCCCGTTCCATTTCCGGGGTAAAGCCCACCAGGTCATAGGCCGGATTCAGCGTAATTGTTGCGACACGTCTGCTCATGCTGCCCCCTCACCGAGACCGCTATCAATGGCTTCGCCGATGGCAGTGATCGCTGCTGCCGCGTCTTCTCCGCTGGCAGTAAAGCGCAGGCGATGGCCTTTTTTAACACCCAGTGCCACCACTTTCATCAGGCTGCGTCCGTTCGCAGGTTTACCGCTGCCGTCCAGGTTAGTGACCGTAATATCGCTTTTGAAATTTTTGATGGTAGTGACCAGTGCCGTGCCCGGACGGGCATGCAGACCATGTTCGTTGCGGATCACAAATTCCGCGGTCACCACTTCATCTTCTTCAACATAATCGCTGGTCAGTAATGCCAGGATCCCGGCGGCATCGGCACTGTTCAGTGCTGATGCGTGATCCCCGGTCAGTAACTGGTGCAGATACCCCAGCGCACTTAGCGGCTGGTCATCAGTCGCGGCGACAGTGATGAGTAAGGATACCGGCTCATTTTCTGCTGTGGTAAAGGTGGTTGCTGCACGGCTGATCGCGATGGCGCTGAACAGGTTGCCCTCAGCACTGTCATTGAGCCAGATCCCGTGCCCCAGATGGAATGGCGCATGGGAGATCACCTGACTGACAAAATGGCTGTCCACGGCTCCGGCGGCCTGTAAACGGCCGGCGTTCAGTGCCTGTAATGTCATCAGGTCAGTCGCCTCCACCCGGGTGGCGATCATCGAGGTGTCAAAGCGGAATTCAGCCGCCTGTTTTTCACCCATCAGCAGCGCACGTAAATCTTCAGCTGACGCGGTTTTCAGTGTTTCAGCCACACTGTCATCACTCAGCACATGAGTTAACTGCCGCAGTAACGCCAGGTGCTCATCTGATTTAGCGGCAATGCCGATAACCACATAAGCCACCTGATCTTCACCCCATTGAATGCCCTGCGGATACTGGAAGACCTGGACCCCGGTGTTCAGCACCTGATCACGGGTGTCGGTTGTACCATGAGGGATAGCGATACCATTACCCAGGAATGTTGAGGTCTGCTGTTCACGCGCCAGCATACCGTCGACATAACCTTCCGTCACATTGCCGGCAGAAGCCAGAGCAGATGCGACCTGGCGTATGGCCTCAGTTTTTTCACTGGCACTGGCGCCAGTATGTATCGCCTGTACATCGAGCTGGAACATAGGACTCCTCACTGTCTTTAGTTGAATCGTTTCAGCTAACGGAGAAAAAAAAGTGTCCGGGACTGACAACAGGGAACACAGGCAGAGCTGAAACGTATCAGTAATATATGCACCAAAAAAAATCTGCTGCAATGAATAACAAAATTCTTATAGCGATTTTTTGAGGCTACGCACACTTCATGACATTTATCTGATGATTGTACGGTATAGCGCTGAATTTACATTGACGCAAATCAGATTTCGCTATCCGCGTCAGCATATTTCAGCAACGATTGACTGTGGTTGCATTGTGGCCGTAGCTGTCATCGGCAATGGGCTACCGTCTCAGGGGGCGGTACTGGCTTCCAGATGTATCAGATAGGTCATTGCCGTCTCCCGGTGGGTTGAGCACATCTCAAATGAGGCTTTAAGCCCGCCACACACGGCTGGCCGCAGATTTGAACAAAAGATCTTACATAAATTATCATCCGATAATTGAACACACCTGACGTTGGCGGGCTTTCCCCCGGGCATACCGGGGATGGGACTGGAAATTGACGGTGCAATACAACACGCACCACAGCCGGTACGACACTCCATCTGTCACCTTCTTTGAACAGGCTGAGGGGAACCCGACACAAACGTTTACGGGCAGGAGAGACACTCTAGCAGTTATACGACCGTTCGACATCAGAGGCTAAATAATTTCTCTTCTTTCTCTTGCCTGGCACGCATTGCGCGAGTAACTTTGCGCGCATAATTCCCTGTATTGCTGACATAGTGAGAAAACCGATGCCGAAGGCGAATGAAATTAAACGTGGCATGGCCCTGAGCTGGAACGGAAAGCTGCTGCTGGTAAAAGATATTGATGTGCAGAGCCCCAGTGCACGGGGTGCCGCAACGCTGTATAAAATGCGTTTTACTGACATCCGTACCGGACTGAAGGTAGAAGAACGCTTTAAAGGTGATGATATCCTCGACACTATCTCACTCAGCCGCCGGGCCGTGAGTTTCTCCTACATTGACGGCGAAGAGTACGTCTTTATGGATGATGAGGATTACACCCCTTATCATTTCAATCAGAAACAGATTGAAGAAGAGTTACTGTTCATTCCTGAAGGCGGGATCCCGGGAATGCATGTCCTGACCATGGACGGCCAGATCCTGGCTCTGGAATTACCTCAGACCGTTGATATGGAAATTACCGATACTTCACCCGGTATTAAAGGCGCTTCGGCCAGCGCCCGCACCAAACCCGCGGGAATGAGTACCGGGCTGGTGGTACAGGTACCGGAATACCTGAGCAATGGCGATAAAATCCGTATTCATATCCCTGAACGTCGTTATATGGGACGTGCTGATTAAGATCTCACGGACGACCCCAAGGGTCGTCCGTACTTCCCCTCCCCTGAATACCGTCCCGCAAAGCGCTCGTATGACTTCTGTATCAAAACCCCTCAGCGTCTGGGGTCGTCTTGTTCTGTCCCCCGGCCGCTTTTAAACGCCTTTCAGCTGGCGGATCCCGTGCGCTGTAACTGAAAAAATGTCGCCGAACACGGTTACTTTATCACGTGATTTGTCAAATTTTCTTACTTAATAATCTGTATAATAAGCGCGTTTTTTTGACATGTTCGCCGCAGGAATAGGATCGGGTTAACCGGCCGGTGACTGACCTTTATTAAGGATGGTTGAACATTCATTTATCTATTTATCTGTACCCTACACCGTTATTTAAAAAATGAGTTTATAAAATGCGCCTTTCACGTCTGATGATTATCCTGTTGCTGAATGCCCTGGGCATCGCACTCTTTTTTTCGTGGTATCTGCCGGAACATCACGGTTTCTGGTTCGGCCTCGATAAAGCCATTTTCTTCGGTTTCAACAACCAGATGGTGACGCATCATGCGTTTGCCATCTTCGTTGCAATCACTAACTTCCGGGGCTTTGATCTGGTTTCCCTGATAGCGATGGGACTGCTCTACTATTCCTACTGGCGGAAAACTGATGCGGCGGGTCACCATCGCATGCTGGCTATCGGTGTGACCATGCTGATCAGTGCGGTCGTGCTGAACCAACTGGGTCACCGTATCCCGGTGGTTCATAGCAGCCCGACGTTGTTCTTCCATAATGCTCACCGTGCAGGTGAGCTGACCGGTATTCCGACTAAAGATGCGTCAGGGGACAGTTTCCCGGGTGACCACGGGATGATGCTGATGATTTTCGCCTGTTTTATGTGGCGTTATTTTGGCGGCCGCGCCTTTATTAAGGCCCTGGTGATCTTCTTCGTCTTTGCTATGCCTCGTGTCATGGCGGGCGCACACTGGTTTACCGATATCGCTGTCGGCTCGCTGTCTGTCGTTCTGGTCGGTATGAGCTGGTGGCTATTGACCCCGGGTAGCGACATGCTGGTGAACTATCTGGATAAAAAACTGCCTCGCAGAAAAAAATAAACGGTTCCATACCTGCGCCAGTGTGACTGCACTGGCGTTTTTTTTACTCATTGTTGCCCCGTCACCGCCCTTTTCGTTTTCACCTTCCTGTCGTCCCTTTCTTATTTATAGCAGGCCACCGCCAGGGGTTGAGCATTCCCCCCTGTACGTCAGGGGCTGTTCATCCTCCGCTGATGTTGACAGTCAAGCCGAGGTTTCCGCCGACGGGCATATCCCGCAGACCGGACACATCCGGGAAGGATAGCCGGTGATCAACCGCCAGTAACAAAGTGGGTCAGCCCGCCTCCGGCAAAAAACGTAAGACCCGTCGCTCAGCACGGTGGTGCCGGAGGGAACATCCCGTACGCGGGCCTCTCCGGGGAGCATCACCAGGTCGTGTACTGCATTAACAAGGCGCAGAGGCGGGAAGCCAGGCGTAAAAAAGGCGCCTTTATCAGGCGCCTTGTGTTTAATACTTTCTGAGTCGCGTTGCTAATACTCAGTCAGTCAGTTCTTCGTGATCCTTAATTTCCGGCACAGGCAGGCTGGTTGCCACGCCCCAGTAGTAGCAGACCAGTGCTGCGACAGCCGCCAGAATCATATCGGTCGGTGAGCCAATCGCATTAATTCCGCCAAAGGTTCCCAGATAAGAAATCACCAGGATCAGTATGTAGTAAACCAGTAACCACCAGCTGCTTTTCAGGTCACGGGCAGACGTCGCTGTCTTTTTCGCAAAGATGACATACCCCAGCCAGGCCAGAATAAAGACCGGGATCAACAGTTCATTAACGGACCAGCCACTCCAGTAGATAAGCAGTGTACTGGCGACAAAGGCTAACGGACTCAGCACTGAGGCCAGCGGCAGACGGAAAGGACGTGCCATGCCGGGCAGATGACGACGAAATGCCCCCAGAGTGACCGGACCTGGCATATAGGTGAAAACGGTCGCTGACGTCACTGCCCCAATCAGTCCACCCCATACCTGGAACTCGGAAGGTAATGTCCAGGCAATGGCCAGGATCAGTGATAACCACAATGCACCACGTGGTACACCCGATTTAGGATCCAGCTCACCGAAGATTTTGAACAGGTGTCCGTTACGTGCCCAGGCAAACAGAACACGGCTGGCACCGGCCAGATAGATATTACCGGTACCGGCAGGGGAAATGACCGCATCGACCAGGATCAGGTTAATCAGCCAGGTAATTCCCAGGCTACGGGCCAGATCCGCATACGGTGACTGGAAGATCTGTTTCAGTCCATCCCAGCCATGGGCAGTCAGTGCTTCTGAAGGGACTGCACCCATAAAGGCATACTGCAGGGCAATGTAGATAACAAAGCTCACAGCAATCGCAATCATAATAGACAACGGGACATTCCGTTGAGGATTTTTAGCCTCACTGGCAAAGTCGACCGCCTGGCGAAAACCGAGGTAGGCAAACACAATGCCTGCACCGGTCAGTGATGTGAAGATGCCGTGTGCACCGCCCGGTGGTGGTGGTGGCACATCCAGGTTAGCACCGTGGTAATACATAAACAGGGTGGCAATGGTCAGTAAAGGCACCACAAACTTGAAGGTGGTGATCAGGGTATTCACCCGGCCAAAGACACTGACACTCCAGTAGTTCAGCAGGAAAAAGCCAACCAGTAACAGGATCTGGATCAGAAACCCGGCGGCGGTCGGGCTGCCATCCGTGTGACTTAGCCCCGGCCACCAGTATTGTGCGTACTGACGAACGGCCTCAACCTCGACACCGGCAGTACTGGTATAGGCCAGCAGCGAACTGACACCGATAACAAACCCCACAACATTGCCGTGAGAAAAGTTAGGATAACGTACAAATCCCCCGGCACGCGGAATGGCCGCGGAAAGCTCAGCAAACACCAAACCTATCATTAATACGATAATGGCTCCCAGGATCCATGCCCACCCTGTCTGGGCACCGGCATAACCTGAACTGGTTAATGCGGCATAAAGCCAGCCGGACCCGATCATCGAGCCTATTCCTAACAGGCTGAGATCAACCAGCCCTAGTTTTTGTTTAAATGCACCCTTTGCCATAAAGACCTCATCATGTTGTGCTGCGACTGAAACTTCGTCATATCGTCTTAGTTTTTATTTCCTTACCTGTCAGTGAAGCATTTTTCATGCCAGAAATAATAAACAGTCACAGCCAGGATAAATCCGGGTTATTTCTTCCTGCTCCGGGGTCACGTATACGCCTGTTCACTTATCTGTGCCACAGACCGGATACCGAAGCCGGTAGCCCGGAGATCATGCACTGTTTTCGCGCAGCAACCTGAATGTTGCACCCTGACAGGGCAACCCGTTCGTCCGGCGAGAGTATTGATGATGTTAATAACCCGCCAGGTCAGTAATGACAGGCCCTGGCAGCCTGCAAAGAAGGTGATGGCGTGGAAAATGTCCGTCAGGATTTTGCAGGGTTCCTGCCAAAAAAAACGGGTTTCAGGTCAGTCGCCGGCCAGAGAAGTGGGATAAGTTCTCAGTAGTCATAGTGATTTTTCACAATAAGACAGATTTGGCGGATTATTCCCCGAATGGTAAGCAATTTTATTGGATTAATCTAAATCAAAAATTTCCCGAAAAGCACTCGCCAGTTGGCATTTTATGCGGTAACCTGCCTTTATATCGGCATATGTTCTGACACAAGCGCTAACGTATTATCTGTTCACTGCATTTTATCTGCGTGTTCCTATAATCAGTGCCTCTCAGCATACCCGTCCGGTTATTCTCTTTCTTCTTGTTATCTGGCTAGCGGCAATTTGTCGTAAGGACTTTGAAGGGAACTACATATAATGGTCAAATCTCAACCTTCTCTGAGATATATCTGGCGGGTCGTCCCCGCAATTGCTTTAGCAACATTACTTTCAGCCTGTAGCTCCACCCCCGCACAAACCACTGCCCGGGTAGAGAAGCATGAAGTTAACAACCATAATGGTTTTTTACTTCAGGCGTCTCAGGCTGAATTTGAGCAGATGGTTAAAAATGTGGACGTTAAGTCCCGTATTTTGGATCAGTATGCTGACTGGAAAGGCGTGCGTTACCGGATGGGTGGAGACACTAAACGCGGTATCGATTGTTCTGCCTTTGTTCAGCGAACGTTCCGCGAGCAGTTTGGTCTGGATTTACCCCGTTCGACTTATGAACAACAGGATGCAGGGTTAAAAGTTTCACGCAACAAACTGCGTCCCGGTGACATCGTATTGTTTCACTCTGGCTCGACCGGCCGCCATGTAGGCATTTATCTGGGCAATAATAACTTTGTCCATGCATCCACCAGCAGCGGCGTAATGATTTCAAGTCTTAATGACAGTTACTGGAAACATCGCTATCGCGAAGCAAGACGGGTCTTAACTAACGTCAACAGTTAATGTCATCAGGCCTTTAAAGTCTTTAGCCAGACACTAAAAAAAACGCTGCCCTCAGGCAGCGTTTTTTTTTGCTGATATCCCAGCGGACTTATTTTTACCAGCGACGAATACGCTCCTGCCCCGCCGGTAAACGCTGGCCAGCAAACCGATCCCCTGCCTGCTTAATTATTATTCTGCCGGTCTGCCCTGACGCTGACTTCGGGAGGCGTAACGAAACAGTAAGACAGAAAGTGTGGCGCAGGCAGCAATCATTCCGGCCATCGGCCAGGCCGAGTTAAAACTGAACAGTGATAATAACGCCCCCGTCAGTGCACCAATACCAAAGCGTAGTGTGCCCGCCAGTGAAGAAACCGTCCCGGCAATGTGCGGAAAGTCATCCAGAATAACCGCCATTCCGTTGGAGGAGACCATAGACACACAGCCGATAAAGACCGCCACACTCAGCACCAGAGGATACAACCCCAACCCTAATGCACAGACCAGTAATAATGCGATACCCGCAACAAACTGTATCATCAGGGCCATGCGAAACAGGAACAGCGGCCCTGTTTTGCGGACCAGTCGGGTATTAATAAATGTCATCGTGAACAGGAAAACGATATTCAGCGAAAAATAATAACCGAAATGCTGCGGTGAAATATGATAAAGCCGGATATAAATAAATGGCCCTGCATTAAGAAAAGCAAATAAACCGGCAAACGAGAATCCGCTGGCCATCATCAGCGCAAAGACCGTTTTGTTACGAAACAAAATAATAAAGTTGTTCAGGATAGTTCGCAGATGCAACGGCTGACGTTTCGTGACAGGCAACGATTCTTTCACAAAAAACGTCACCAGCAGGAACCCGGCCAGAGCTGCCACCGCCAGGGTCCAGAATACGGATTGCCAGTCACCAACGAGCAGCAGCCAACCTCCGAAAATCGGGGCCAGCAACGGTGCCAGCGTGGTGATCAGCATCATTATCGACATCATGCGTGAGAACTCAGCGCTGGCATAAGAATCGCGGATAATGGCATTGATCACGACCCCGGCAGATGCCGCGGCCAGGCCATGGAGCAGCCGCATCCAGATAAGGTGGTCAATGCTCCCGGAGAGCGCACAACCCACCGCCGCCGCGATAAAAACCCCAATCCCCGGCAGCAACACCCGCTTTCGCCCAAGGCTGTCGGAAAGCGGGCCATAAAAGAGCTGACCGACAGCAAACCCCAGGATATAGATGTTCAGCGTCATCTGGACCTTACCGCTGGATACCATAAAGTCGCTGGCAATTTGTGGCATAGCAGGCAGATACATGTCGATAGACAGTGGCATCAGCATCGCCAGTAAGCCCAGAATAACGATAAGCCTCAATTTTTTTCTCCGGGGGGGACAGGCTATTTACGACGCGCTGTTTTTTGTTGTAATTCTACAGGAAGGCCGACACTGTCGATTTCCTCACGGGTCAGTTCACGGTACTCACCAGGCTCCAGGGCCTCATCCAGCACAATATCGCCGATCTGCTGGCGATGAAGTGCGACAACATGGTTACCCACGGCAGCAAACATCCGTTTGACCTGATGGTAGCGCCCTTCACTGATGGTCAGCAGCACTTCGGTCGGGGTGATCACCTCCAGCACAGCGGGTTTTGTCGCCTCGTCATCCCCGCGCAGTGCCACACCTTTGGCGAACTGTTCGGCGACCTGCTCATCCAGCGGAGAGTCCAGCGTGACATGATAGGTTTTTTCGCAATGATGGCGTGGCGAAGTGATGCGGTGTGACCATTGTCCGTCATCGGTCAGCAGTACCAGTCCGGTGGTATCAATATCCAGACGCCCTGCGGAATGAAGTTTCCAGGCCATCGGCTCTTCGAGGAAATATAAAATCGTCGGGTATTCTTCATCATCCGTCGCACACACATACCCCTGCGGCTTATTCAGCATAAAATAGCGGGGGCCGGTGATCTGTTGCAGCCGGTTACCGTCGTAGGCAACCTCATGCTCCTCAGAGACCTTAAAAGCACTGTCTTTCACTACCTCGCCATCGACGGTGACTTTCTGAGCACGAATTTCGCGGGATGCAATAGCCCGGCTAACTTCCAGTTGTTGAGAGATGAATTTATCAAGTCGCATGAATTTCTTTTTGCCTGTAGCAGCGAAGGGTAAATACAATGACGCTAACCGTCATCTTCAGCCGGTCAGTATAGCGTGTTCTGTACTGCACTGTCAGTGATGGCATGCGATCCCTTAAGTCAGTCCCGGAAAAGTGACGTTTTATGTCTTTTACGCTACGCCCTTATCAGCAGGAAGCGGTGGATGCCACCATCAGTTACTTCCGTAAGCATCAGCAACCGGCCGTCATTGTTCTGCCCACCGGGGCCGGTAAAAGCCTGGTGATTGCCGAACTGGCCCGCAAAGCCCGGGGCCGTGTACTGGTACTGGCCCATGTGAAAGAGCTGGTTGCTCAGAACCATGCGAAATATGAAGCGCTGGGGCTCAGCGCAGATATTTTCTCTGCCGGCTTACAGCAAAAACAGAGCCACCGGAAAGTGGTGTTCGGCAGTGTGCAATCCGTGGCCCGTAACCTGGACGCCTTTGACGACGCGTTCTCATTGATTATTGTCGACGAATGTCACCGGATTGCCGACGACAAGGAAAGCCAGTATCAGACCATATTTTCTTATCTGCGCCAGCGACGCCCGGAACTCCGGCTGCTGGGGCTGACCGCGACGCCTTTCCGGTTGGGGAAAGGCTGGATCTATCATCTGCACTACCACGGTATGGTACGCGGCGATGCGGATGCGCTGTTCTACGAATGTATCTATGAACTGCCACTGCGCTATATGATAAAAAATGGTTATCTGACCGATCCCCACCGGATTGATATGCCGGTGGTTCACTATGATTTTTCCGCCCTTTTTTCGTCGCAGCAAGGGCTGTTCAGCGAACGGGACCTGAATAATCAGCTCAGCAAACAACGGCGTGTGACACCGGAAATCATCCGCCAGGTGATTGAACTTTCTGAAGACCGGCACGGCGTGATGATTTTTGCGGCCACCGTGATGCACGCCCGGGAAATTCTCGGTCTGCTGCCCCCGGAGAGTGCCCTGATCAGCGGCGAAACGCCTGCACGGCAGCGGGACGAAATCCTGGCCACGTTTAAGCAACAGAAAATTAAATATCTGGTGAATGTCTCTGTGCTGACGACCGGATTCGATGCGCCGCACGTGGATGTTATCGCCATCCTTCGCCCTACCGAATCCGTCAGCCTGTATCAGCAGATTGTCGGCCGGGGGCTGCGCCTGTCACCCGGTAAAACGGATTGTCTTATCCTCGACTATGCCGGTAATCCTCATGACCTGTTCAGTCCGGAAATCGGTACCCCGAAAGGGGCCAGTGATAATAAGCCGGTACAGGTTTTCTGTCCGGCCTGCGGGTTTGCCAATACGTTCTGGGGCAAAACCACCGCCGACGGTACCATCACCGAGCATTTTGGCCGACGTTGCCAGGGGATCATTGACTTCCCGGACGCTCCCCGTGAACAGTGTGATTTCCGGTTCCGTTTTAAATCCTGCCCGCAGTGTAATGCGGAAAATGACATAGCCGCCCGGGTCTGTCATCAGTGCCAGTGCATTCTGACCGACCCCGACGATATGCTGAAGGCTGCGCTAAAACTGAAAGATGCCCTGGTGTTACGCTGCGCAGGGATGACCCTGCAGCCGGGCCGCGATAGCCGGGGCGAAAGCCTGAAGGTCACCTATTACGATGAGGAGGCCACCGAAGTTAGCGAGCTTTTCCGGCTGCAGACCCCGGGACAGCGTCATATTTTTGAAACGCTGTTTTTAAGACAACATCATAAGGCCCCGGCAACGCCGCTTCACTGGCAAACGGCGGCGGACCTGGCGGCACTGAGTGAGCATTTCCGTTATCCGGACTTTATTGTCGCCCGCAAAAAAGGTCATTTCTGGCAAATACGCCATAAGGTCTTTGATTACCAGGGGCGTTTCCGTAAAGCTCACCAGTTGCGCTAAAGCGCCCGCCGGGTGATTTTATTTGCCCGGCGTCAGTGAAGCCGTTATAATGCCGCGCGCTTTTACATCCGGTAAGAGTGCTTATGAATAACCTTCTGTTGCTGGGTCGCCTGTAACAGAATTACGAAGAGAAATAAGAATGTTCACTATCAAAGCAGAAGAACGTAAAGTGCAGGGTAAGGGTGCGAGCCGCCGCCTGCGTGCAGCTAAAAAATTCCCGGCTATCATCTATGGCGGAAATGAAGCAGCTGTTTCTATCGAACTGGACCACGATTCTTTAATCAACATGCAGGTTAACCCGGCGTTTTACTCTGAGGTTCTGACCCTGGTTGTTGACGGTAAAGAAACTAAAGTTAAAGTTCAGGCCGTACAGCGTCACCCGTTCAAACCAAAAATTCAGCACATCGACTTCGTTCGTGCTTAATCGCTGAATGGTTTTACAAAAAACGCCGCATAATGCGGCGTTTTTTTATGCAACCGGATTACGATTTACTGCTTGTCCGGCGCTGTAACTGATCCCGCAGATTGGGCGGTGTGCCTTTAATCGTCAAGGTATCTGTCGCCGGGTCCCAGAAAATACGTTCACCCAGTAACATCGCATCGAAGTTCAGCGTCAGTCCGCCCCCGCTGCCGGAAAATTTGGTCAGCTGACGCAGGGTACTGCGATCCGCAGGGAAGCTCTCTTCCAGCGAATATTCCTGCTCACTGGCGAAATCACTGAAGCTCTTCTCAGCCACTTCCGGTAATTCACCCGACAGTTCCCGAACCGTGATTTCTTCACCGGCCTGCAACTGCTGGTTACAGTAGGTATAGACCTGCTGACGGTATTCCTGTCGCTCTTTTTTATCCAGGCTTGCCTCATCGCAGTAATCATCGACCGCCTGCAACAGACTACGGTTCTGGGCTTTAGTATCCAGACCGACACTGGCCCCGAGGAAGTCCATAAAGAAATCTGCCACTTTGCGCCCTACCCGTCCGCGCAGGAAGGTCAGATACCGTAGCGATTCCGGTTGTGTTTCCCATTCGGTCAGATCAATCCGTGCCACAATATCCGCGTGGTTGATATCCAGATAATGGGTGGTGCTGATGTCCAGGCTCTCATTCACCCGCATACTGGCCTGGCTATTCAGCACAGAGATCAGCAGATATTCGGTGGCCAGGTAACGGTAGCGGGCAAATAACACCACACCGCCTTCCGCGAACGGGTACTTTGCCAGCTCATCCCGCAGACGGCCGGTGGCGGCACGACTGAAAGCTAAAAAATCCTGCTCACCGCGACGGCACTGACGCAGGGCGTCAGCCAGTTCACTTTCTTCATTGAATAATCCATAGGCCTTATTTTTAGCACTATAGACCCGATGTAACTCTTCCAGCATCTCTTCGACAGCTTCGCTGGCCGTCAGCAAAGAGTCACGTAACACCAGCTCCAGCTGATCTTCATCACGTTTGATTAACTGATGGACGACAATCTGGTCAATATCCAGACTCATGGCAGACTCCCCTTCTTATGCAGATGCGTATTCAACCATTGCCCCGAACGTCTTTCAATCTTATTTCCTGCCGGATACCGTCCTGACCCCCGGTGATTTTTCAGAATATTCAAAATCTCAGCCAGCCGCACATGAAAAACGGTGCAAGATCAGCCACAATAGGCTACAACAGTCAGTAACGAAACCGTCGCTATGCTGAAGGTAAACAGACAATAAAATTGCAGAAAAAAAGTCGTGTTTGCAGTAGAATAGCCGCCTTTTACGACTTAGCTAACTGATAATATGCCACAATCATCCCGATATAGTGACGAGCGTGTAGAAAACTTGCTCGCTGAACTTGTTGAAGTACTTGAAAAAGATAAAGCACCGACTGACCTTTCCCTGATGGTATTGGGCAATATGGTGACGAATCTGATTAACGCCAGCGTTGCGCCTGCGCAACGTCATACTCTGGCACGTTCCTTCGCTGAAGCATTGCAGGCTTCTGTCCGCGAAGACCATGCACATTGATGATATGATCTGAACCCTATGGTAAACAGCCAGCAGAGCTACAGGGAAAAAGTGTCCCGGATGATAAGCTGGGGGCACTGGTTCGCCCTGTTTAATATTTTTTTCGCGCTAATCCTGGGCAGCCGTTATCTGCTGGTAACTGACTGGCCTGCCTCGCTGGCAGGCAGAATTTATGCTTACTGTAGCTGGGTCGGTCATTTCAGCTTTCTGGTCTTTGCCGCTTATCTGCTGGTCATTTTCCCGCTGACGTTCGTTGTGATGTCACAACGATTGCTTAGGGTTATCTCTTCGATTCTGGCCACCAGTGGGCTGACCTTGCTGTTAATGGACAGCGAGGTCTTTAATCGTTTCCATCTGCATCTTAATCCTGTGGTCTGGGATTTGATGGTCAACCCGCAACAGAGCGATATGTCACGTGACTGGCAACTGATGTTTATTTCGGTGCCGGTCATTTTCCTGGTGGAAATGCTTTTTGCCACCTGGAGCTGGCAGAAACTGCGCAGTCTCAACCGTCGACGTTTTGGCAAACCTCTGGCTGTGCTGTTTATCGTGGCATTTTTATCCAGTCATCTTCTGTATATCTGGGCAGATGCTAATTTTTACCGGCCAATCACCATGCAGAGAGCGAATCTGCCGTTATCTTATCCGATGACCGCACGGCGCTTTCTTGAAAAACACGGCCTGCTGGACCCGCAGGAATATCAGCGCCGGCTTATTCAGCAGGGAGACCCGGATGCGGTTTCCGTGGCGTATCCGCTCAGTGATATCAATTTCACTCAAAGCGGTAGCCACTATAATCTGATGCTGATCACCGTCAATGGGGCGGATGCGTCTCATATGGCGACCCGTTTCCCGGCACTAAGCCAGTTTGCGGACAGCAATATACAGTTTACGCAGCACTTCAGCTCCGGCAGTAACAGCGAAAGCGGGCTGTTTGGCTTGTTTTACGGTATTTCGGCCAGTTATATGAACGGGATTCTGGCGGCCCGGATGCCTTCTGCCCTGCTGAGCACTCTGAATAATCAGGGTTATCAGTTTGGTTTATTCTCTTCTGATGGCTTCAGTCAGCCCCTGTACCGTCAGGCATTACTGGCAGACTACTCTCTGCCAGCAGCAACCTCTCAAAACGACGGACAGACGGTCGATCAATGGCAGGCCTGGTTGCAGAAACAACAGAATACTTCAGCTCCGTGGTTCTCATGGGTGTCACTGGATGGGATTAATGCCAGTGGTAATACCGTGGCGGCACGTGAGAAAAATTATGCACAGAGTAGCGGCAATGTTGATCAGCAAATTGCCCGAATTCTCACCGAGTTGCAGCAGAATAACTCGCTGAAGAATACGGTCGTTATCATCACTGCCGGGCAGGGGATTAGTTTCAATGACACCGGGGATGATGACGGTAACCGTGAGTTATTACAGGTACCTTTAGTCGTTCACTGGCCTTCAACACCGTCGCAACGTATCGGACAGCTAACCGATCAACAGGATGTGATGACAACCCTGATGCAACGCCTGTTGCATGTTTCAACCCCGGCGGAAGATTATTCTCAGGGCGAAGACCTGTTCAGTCCGCAGCGTCAGCACCACTGGGTTACCAGCACCAATGATGCCGGCCGGCTGATCATCACTACCCCGCAGATGACACTGGTGCTGAATAATGATGGTAATTACACCACTTATGACGCTGAAGGACGACGTTTGCGCAAACAGCGTCCGGAGCTTGGGTTGCTGTTGCAGGTACTGACAGAAGAAAAACGCTTTATTGCAAACTGATGATTAATGAGACAATTAGCGTTCACGGATATTGCTATTTTGAAAATTATCCGTACTATAGTGCCTCAGAGTCCGGCACGTAGCGCAGCCTGGTAGCGCACTGTCATGGGGTGTCAGGGGTCGGAGGTTCAAATCCTCTCGTGCCGACCAAATCATTATTCTGTCAGTACCGGTGACTGATGGAAACCCCACAAAAAACCCGCATCCTCACTGAGTTTGCGGGTTTTTTGTTTGCCTGAATATGCACTCACTGCCCGGGGTTACAGCCATACATTGAATGATACGACAACCGCCCCCTGGAGGCCGTGTCACGACAGGGTGTATAACGCCCCTCCTCTGCTGCCATCCGCATCCGCTACGACACTTTTTCCTGTCCCTGACACAACGTTGATATTCTCCGCTGCAGGCATGGAAAAACCCCCGGCGACACTCTTCACAGGAGATGTTTTTTACTTTTTAACAGTCCGGGAAAAATGTATCCGCCGAGAGAACAGTTTTTGGCTCAGCTTATAGAAGAATAACCATCCGATAACTGTCAAAGGTAAGCCAATGAACCACATAACAAAGGTCGAATGGGTACGTAACGCATTAAGGATCCACGATGTTGCAAGAAGCGGCAGGATAAAACCGGCTAACATAAATAAACCCGGCGTACCGTACCTGATTTCTGCCTGACATCCCCTGCAAACATTAGCGCCATGCGGGATCTCACTTTTGCAATGCGGGCAGATCATCATTTCAGTATTCATAAATTCTCCTTAACATTTAGTGTTAAGTTTATTTCTTATTTAACTCAACTGCCATAAAAATACTAAAATCCGGTTCTTATCCTGTCAGAGACAGCTAGCCGCTGATGTGCCCTGTCTGTTCCTCATCAGCCTTCCGCGGGCTGGAGATTAACCTGTCTGACAGCATTGCCTCCCTCTGATTTACGGAGCCGGTTTTCCTGAAAGCGAGGGAATATAAATTGAGTACCCGTCCACGCAGACAACATGGCGATGTCACTTCATCCCGGAGAAAAACGGAACCGAGGGTCTCATCCCTGAGACCCTGAAGAACCGCGCTACGCATGCCTGTCACCGGCCGGATTGCAGAGACGGTCAGACGGGGTAACTTAGCTGAAGAGTTGTGAACCGATATATTCACCTTCACGGGGTGCCGGAGGGACAAAAAAGATACCGGAGCCGATATGTGAGATATATTCATTCAACGCATCGGCCGCACCGAGCCGTGTCTGTAACTTTTCAAAGCTGGCCGGGTCTTTTTGATAACTGATAAACAGCAGCCCGGCATCCAGCATGCCCAGTTGATTGATGCCGTCGGTGTAGTTATAGGAGCGACGCAGGATGCGGATCCCCTGATTGTTCTCGTGTGCCGCCAGACTGACATGTGAGGTTACCGGGATCACCGGCGCACCGTCACTGTCCTTTTTGTGAAAGTCAGGCGTATCAAATTCCTTTTCACCACTCAGCGGCGCGCCGGAGACCTTATGACGGCCAAAAACGGCATTCTGATCACTGACACGATCCGTGTCCCAGTTTTCAATATGCATTTTTATTTTACGTACCACCTGATAGGTCCCCTGCTGCTGCCAGGCGGGTCCGCCGTCGTTGATCCAGACAAATTTGTTAAAATCAGTCTGTTCGGTCAGGTTACGGGTACCATCTTTGAAGCCAAACAGGTTACGGGGAGTACTCTGGTTTTTGCCTGCTGATGCACGGCCAAACCCCAGTACCGACCAGCGTGTTTCGGCTGCCCCCGTGGCTTTAGCTATCCGGGCCAGGTTGCGAATGGCGTGATAAGCCACCTGAGGATCATCCGCACAGGCCTGCAATGAGAGATCACCTCCGGTAAACGCCGGTTGCAGATTATCACTCGGTAACTGAACCAGTTCGCGCATCAAAGCCGGCTTTTTCTCTGCCAGTCCGTAGGTTTCCGTGAAAATACCCGGCCCCAGCCCTACGGTAACAGTCAGTGACGCCGGGCCCAGATCCAGGGCTTCACCGGTATCCATTCCGATACCGCTGTTCCGGAGCGGCTCTACCTGACCAATGATTTCCCCGGCCATCATCTGCGCGATAGCCGCTGACCAGCGGGCCAGCAGGATTTGCAGGTCCCGCGGGTTCTGACTGGTCATATCGAACGTCATATACATCACATGACGCTGAGGCGGAGTGGTGACTCCCGCCTGTCCGCCCTGGCCATAAAATGCATGTTGCCGGGAAAGATCAACCTGGTCGTCAGGTTCGGCTTTCGCAACCGCTGCATTGTGTGCCGCTGCCATGCCTGGCATGGCCAGCGCACCCGCCACCGCCCCTTTTAACAGATGACGGCGGGAGACACTGGTCTTGTCACGCTCCGTATTCTGTTTATCTTTCATCACTCACGCGCCTCCGGCTGTGGCCACTTTCTCTGCAATTTTAGACAGCGGTTCCTGCAATGCCTGTACAGCTTTACTCAGTCTGGCCGCATCTGCAGCCTTCACTTCCGCAGTATAGTAACGGTAGCCACCGGCAATTTTACCATCACGGTAGCTGTCCAGCAGTTTGTTCACGTTAGCGAATTGCGCTTCCACCCGACGGGTCAGATCAGGGTCGATTTTATTCAGTCCCGGTTTCAGAAATTCAAACGCCTGTTGTGCACCTTCAACGTTACCGGCGAAGTCCACCAGATCAATGTGACTGAAGGCTTCTTCTTCACCACTGATTTTGTTGCTCTGAACTTCTTCCAGCAGATCGGCTGCACCGTTAGCCAGATCTTCCGGCTTATAGGTCAGCCCTTTGGTCAGGCCATCCAGCCGGGTGACGTTCTGCTGCAGTTCTGCCGCCAGTTTTTTGGTGTTATCGGTGATTTTACCCTCGCCGAACAGATCACGTTCAATGGCGTGGAAACCGTGCCAGCCCACCTTAGGATCCTGGTTAGAAGCGCGCATATCGATCAGATAATCGAGGTTACCGGCGTTATCCGTGGCTTTAAAGCCTGGCAGGACAAAACCACTGACATCCGATTCAATACGTTCATAGAACGGGCGCGCTTTGGCATACTGTGCTTTCGCTTTTTCCAGATCACCGGCATCAATGTCGGCTTTCAGCTGATTAACGGCCACAACCATGGCATCCACCACACCGTTCACGTAGGTCGCATAGCCATCTGTTCCCTGCTTCAGCAGGTCAGCGGTGCTGCCGGTAGCTTTCGCCGCACTTTTACCGGTGACGGTAAAGTTGATCAGTTCCTGCTTCGCCCCAGGGCAATAAATCTGATATTTACCGCCATCCAGCGTCAGGGTGAATTTACCGGCCGGCAGGCCCGGAGCCAGGTTCTCTTTTTCACCGAGGATACGGTTATCACTCAGCAGCTCAATTTCAGTAATGGCGGTCGCCGTCTTGTTAACCACCGTAAACGTGACCGGGCCTGCTTTGGCAAGGGTATGGTCGACCACACAGGTTCCGCCTTCCGCACCGGTTAACGTGATATTGACCTGCGATACACCTTTAGCGACCGGAGCCACAGTACCCGTTGCCGTGGCTTCCAGCGACACCAGCAACAGTGCTGACACAACAGCCGATGCCAGAACTGACTTTTTCTTTTTAAACATGGAGTTGATCATAAAAGGCCCTTTACTTATGTTCAGATAATGAAGGATGGCCGGAATGCGCTATTTCATCGGTCTTGCGTGCATCCGCAAGACGGCGCATGCCAGAACAAATGTAATAACCGCCATCAGTACCAGCATGATCGGTAGCTCGATAGCCAGGAACAGATGATGCTGGTAAGCCTGTGCTGCTTTTTGCAGCGCATTGTCCACCTCGCTTTGCCAGCTCTCCGCCAGTTGCCAGTGACATCCCGTCTGCGGCATCGCTGCGCGCACCGAAAACGTCCGCGGAGATAATAAACCGCCGCCGGAAAGCGTCATCAGAGTGGTTTCCCGCGCGACGGCACGGTAGAGCGCATGACTGGCGGTTTCAGCTTCCAGAGTGCAGTTGACACTCCAGCTGGCGTGATACGGACCAGGATGTTGTACCGGGCTCAGCCCGACAGGAATACGGTTGCCGGACAGCGCCAGCACCTGATCCAGCGTCAGGGTGGCCGGCAGACCCGTGACCGGCGGCTGACTACTGAGGGTCCACTGCTGTAATGTGACCCCCTGCTGCACTGTCATATGCTGCTGATCCGCGGCGAGGGTATAGGTTACGGGTACCTGTTGCCCCGCATTAACCTCCAAACGGTACCCCCCTGCCGGTTGAGGCTGCAGTGTTACCGTCCCCCCTTCCTGCAAGGGTGCGGTGGCAGGCAACCGGATGCTGCTGCCGGGTGTACGCCAGTGCAGAACGGCGGCGGCAACCAGCAGTACGACTGTAGTGACAAAGAGCAACTTACTGAGCCGCTTTGCCCCGGGACGCAGATGACGTGGCCAGAAAACCAGAACCCCCGTCAGCACGATGTAAATCCCCCAGCCGCAGACCTCGAGCAGTCGCGGATCGGTCGGAATACCGAGCACTCCGGTGATTAATGCCGAGCGGACAGATCCCGGCGGGATCAGCGGACTAAGGTTAACGACACGCTGCTGACCGATATTCAGCCAGCCGGCTTCATGGCCACTGCGCAACGCACTGATAATCAGCCCTGCCGCGACCAGGATCAGAAACAACCCGGTATAACGGAAGAAGCGGCCAAGATTAAGCCTGACACCACCGATATAAATGCCCCAGCCAATCGCAACCGCGAGGATCAGCCCCAGTACCGCACCGGTCGCCGCCAGGGATGCTGACTGTGCGACCGAGAAGGTCGCCAGCAGGAAAACACTGGTTTCGAACCCTTCTTTAAGCACCGCCAGAAAAGCCATACCGGCGAGTGCCAGTGCACTGGATTGACGGATAGCGTCGGCGGCTTCACTTTCCAGCTGACGTTTAATCTCATGGGCGTGGTTATTCATCCACATCACCATGCCGGTGACAAAAAAGACAGCCACCAGGCCGATCACGGCTTCCATGGCTTCCTGACTGGCCTGCGGCAGAGCACGCTCTGTCAGGCTGAGGCCGACACCCACCAGCAAGGAGAGGGCAATAGCCAACAGTACGCCGATCCACATGGCGTACAGGCTTTTACCGTTTTTACGTAAGAATGCGGCAATGATGCCGACGATTAAGGCTGCTTCCAGCCCTTCGCGTAATGCTATGACAAGAGTGGCTAACACCAGAGATACCCTGCCCGAACGGAATTAAATGCTAATAGTAATTACTATCATTCTCATACTTAAGTATGAGTAAGTAAACATGAATTAATGATTATTTATGTAAATTTTTATAATCAGGTCTCACCCGGCAGCGACATAATGATGAGCAGAAAAAGAACCTATGGATTTCGTCTTCCATTCCCGGCGGAGACTGCCTGGTGATCAGGCCCCGTGCCACAGGCAATGGCGGCCGGGGGCGGGTTGCTGAATGCTGAGCCTTATTGCCCCCCCTGAAGACACCCTGATTGACTTTCCCAGGGAAAGTTATGACACGGGTGACAGTGAAAGACTCCCGCATCCCGTTGCGGAATAAGTCGTTCTCTGTCGCTACGTAAAAATCATTCTTTTAATACGATCGCACCCATGTCCACAGAGATAGCACTATTTAAAACACGGCTGAATAACAGCGGGATACCATCCTGAAAAAATACATTACATATTTTCAGGTGAGCAATGATTACTACAGACGGTAACAGCGCGGTCGCGGCAGTCGCGTTTAAATGCAGTGAAATTATTGGTATTTACCCGATCACCCCAAGTTCTGCGATGGCGGAGCAGGCAGATGCCTGGTCCGGCAACGGTAAACGTAATCTCTGGGGAGATATTCCGCGGGTGGTGGAGATGCAATCCGAAGCCGGAGCCATCGGCACCGTCCATGGCGCATTACAGACCGGCGGGCTGGCGACATCCTTTACGTCCTCTCAGGGATTATTACTGATGATCCCCACCCTGTATAAACTGGGCGGTCAGCTGATGCCTTTTGTATTGCATGTCGCGGCCAGAACGGTGGCCACGCATGCGCTCTCCATCTTTGGTGACCATTCAGATGTCATGGCGGTCAGGCAAACCGGTTGCGCTATGCTGTGTGCCGGCAGTGTGCAGGAAGCACAGGATTTTGCCATTATCTCGCATGCCGCAACGCTGAAGAGCCGGGTGCCGTTTATCCACTTTTTCGACGGCTTCCGGACGTCTCATGAGCTGAACAAGATCATCCCGCTGAGCGATGAAACGCTGAAGCTTCTGCTGCCGCAACAGGCGATAGATGAACATCGGGCCAGAGGCCTCAGCCCTGAGCGGCCGGTGATCCGCGGGACATCCGCCAACCCGGACACCTTCTTTCAGTCCCGTGAAGCCACCAACCCCTGGTATGACGCCGTCTGCGGGCATGTGGAAGAAACCATGCAGCAGTTTGCCTCACTTACCGGCCGCCACTACGCGCCCTTCGATTATTATGGTCATCCGCAGGCGGAACGGGTCATCATCATCATGGGCTCGGCAGGCGGTACCTGTGAAGAGGTCACCGACCTGTTACTGAGCCGGGGAGAGAAGGTCGGTGTGCTGAAAGTCCGCTTATATCGTCCCTTCTCTGCCGCACATCTGCTGGCAAAACTGCCTCAGAGTGTGCGCACGATTGCCGTGCTGGACAGGACGAAAGAGCCGGGTGCACCGGCAGAGCCTCTTTGTCTGGATGTTATCAGCGCGCTGGCAGATGCGGTCAGCCGTGGTGAACGCCAGGCACTGCCCCGCATTTCCGGAGGCCGCTATGGACTGTCCTCTAAAGAATTTGACCCGGAATGCGTACTGGCTATCTTCAGTGAACTGGAAAAAGAGTCCCCGAAACCCCGTTTTACCGTCGGCATTTATGATGATGTCACCCGTCTTTCACTGCCATTACCTGAAAAACGTCCGCCTTCGCTGGCGCAGATGGAAGCGCTATTCTACGGGCTGGGCAGTGACGGTAGTGTCTCTGCCACCAAAAATAATATCCGAATTATCGGCGAAAATACTGACAGTTATGCCCAGGGGTATTTTGTTTATGACTCCAAAAAAGCCGGCGGGCTGACCGTTTCTCATTTACGGGTCAGTGAGCATCCTATCCGTTCAGCGTATCTGATCCGTCAGGCCGGTTTTGTCGGCTGCCATCAGCCCCAGTTTCTGGATAAATATCCGATGGCGGAGCACCTCAGCCCCGGCGGGATCTTTCTTTTGAACACACCGCATCCCCCGGAAAGCGTCTGGCAGACCCTGCCCCGGGAAGTTCAGAGTGTGCTGAACGAAAGACAGGCCAGGTTCTTTACCATTAATGCAGCGAAAATAGCCCGGCAGTGCGGGCTGGGGGCGCGTATTAATACGGTCATGCAGATGGCATTTTTCAGTCTGACCCGGGTTATCCCGCAGGAACAGGCCAGCCAGGCTCTGGAAGCGGCACTTGAACGCAGTTATCGCAGCAAAGGACAGGAACTGGTCGAAAAAAACTGGCAGGCACTCGCTCTGGCGCGGGGCTCGTTGCATGAAATTCCGTTGCAGCCGGTCTCTGACGCAAGCAGGCCACGTCCGCCGGTGGTCTCTGATGCCGCGCCGGACTTTGTCAAAACCGTGACTGCCGCCATGCTTGCCGGTATGGGTGATAAACTGCCGGTTTCCGCCCTGCCCCCCGACGGTACCTGGCCTTCCGGCACAACGCAGTGGGAAAAACGGAACATTGCCAGCGACATTCCCATCTGGAAGCCAGACCTCTGTACTCAGTGTAATCACTGCGTCGCTGCCTGCCCTCATGCGGCGATCAGGGCCAAAGTGGTCGCACCGGAAGCGCTGGATGAGGCCCCGGTCTCCCTGCAATCACTGGATGTTAAGTCCCGGGATATGCGTGGCCGGAAATATATTCTGCAGGTGGCCCCGGAGGACTGCACCGGCTGTAATCTCTGCGTGGAGGTGTGTCCGGCTAAAGATCGCCAGCAACCGGAGATTAAAGCCATCAATATGCGCTCGCACCTTGAACATGCTGAAGAAGAAAAAACAAACTTTGATTTCTTCCTGCAACTGCCGGAAATGCAGAGCCAGCAACTGGAGCGGATTGATATACGCACATCACAGTTACTGACGCCGTTGATGGAATATTCCGGAGCCTGTTCCGGGTGTGGCGAAACCCCTTATATCAAGTTGTTAACGCAATTGTGGGGCGATCGGCTATTGATTGCCAACGCAACCGGCTGCTCATCGATTTACGGCGGTAACCTGCCTTCCACTCCCTATACAACAGACCGTCACGGACGCGGGCCGGCCTGGGCTAACTCGTTGTTTGAGGATAACGCAGAATTTGGTCTGGGATTCAGACTGACGACCGATCACCGTAAAAACCGGGTGTTACGGTTACTCGACCAGTGCCGTGAGTTGATCCCGGAGACATTATTTGCCGCACTGCAGCAACCGGCGGAAACAGAACAACGGCGCGAGCAGATAACCGCACTGCAGGCAGCACTCAACGGGGTGCAGGATCCGCTGGCAGCAGAACTGCAACGGGATGCGGATGCACTGGTGGATAAGTCTGTCTGGCTTATCGGCGGAGATGGCTGGGCCTATGATATCGGTTATGGCGGGCTGGACCATGTGCTCAGCATGGATGAGAACGTCAACGTGCTGGTACTGGATACGCAGTGTTATTCCAATACCGGCGGGCAGGCGTCAAAAGCGACACCGCTGGGTGCGGTGACGAAGTTCGGAGAGCACGGCAAGCGTAAGGCCCGCAAGGATCTCGGGGTCAATATTATGATGTACGGACATGTGTATGTGGCTCAGATTTCGCTGGGAGCCCAGCTTAATCAGACAGTCAAAGCCCTACAGGAAGCAGAGGCCTATCCGGGACCGTCTCTGGTTATCGCTTACAGTCCCTGCGAGGAGCACGGCTATGATTTGGCACTGAGCCATGACCAGATGCGTCAGCTGACAGCCACCGGCTTCTGGCCCCTGTACCGCTTCGACCCGCGTCGCAGTGAAAGCGGTAAGCCGCCACTGAGCCTGGACTCACGTCCTCCGTCAGATGCACTGGCAGAAACGCTGGGCCATGAGCAGCGGTTCCGGCGCCTCAATCAGCAGCAGCCGGAAGTCGCTGAACAGCTCTGGAAAGACGCGGCAGAAGATTTACAAAGACGTTATGATTTTCTGGCAACACTTGCTGAGAAATAGCGCCGGACTGCTATTGTCTAAGACGGCTTCCGGTCACCGAAGCCGTCGCGGAAACCCCACGCATATCAGCGACGTCCGCCGCTGATATGCCAAAGCCGGCCTTCCGTGCCGGCGCTATCCCCGGAGCAGCCTTATTTCCGCCCGCACGGATAAAAAAGCTGCTATCGCTGCCATTTCCTGCTAAATTACTGGTTATATAACCAGTCATCGGGTGTAGTGATCATGTTTGTGGAATTAGTATACGATAAGCGCAATGTCGAAGGTTTAGAGAACGCGAAAGAGATTATTCTGGAAGAACTGACCCGCCGGGTTCATAAAATTTTTCCGGAGGCCAGCGTGCGGGTCAAGCCGATGCAGGCAAATGGCCTCAACAGTGATGCCAGCAAAAGTGATCGTGAAAAGCTGAACCGTATGCTGGAAGAGATGTTCGAAGAATCTGATATGTGGCTGGTCAGCGACTATTAGTCGCCCCCGCCTGCCATCAGAGGAGGTTTTCTTCATCCCCTGCCACGATCTCCCGCTTTCCGGCGGGCTGGTAGTTATGCCGCCCGCCCTGTTCTGTGTACAACGATATCAATGAAATCATCCGCAAGGGTGATACTGAGAAACCAACGGTAACAGGCTGAATAATGAGACGATTTGAAGGAAAACGCATACTGATCACGGGGGGGACCAATGGCATGGGATTAGCGGGTGCCTTGCGTATAGTGAAAGAAGGCGGTCAGGTCGCGATTACCGGACTTCATCAGCAACGTTTACAACAGGCTAAGAAAATCCTCCCGGACACATCACTGATACTCAAAAATGATGCCGGATGCGAAGCTGATAGTTCAGCGCTTAGAGATTCGATTCTTCAATGGGGAATGCTTGACGGACTATGGCTGAATGCCGGATTTGCAGAAATTGGCTCTCCTGAGTCAGTTACCGCAGAGACATTTAACCGTATGATGAATACCAACGTGCGGGGGCCGATGTTACAACTCTCAGCCTTATCAGGCTCCCTGAATACTCATAGTTCAGTTCTGGTGACCTCATCGTCTTCTGTTTACGAAGGTGCAGCCATGACGAGTTTGTACGCTGCCACTAAAGGCGCGGTAATCGCTATGGTTAAAAGCTGGGCCTCCGCGCTTGCAGAGCGCCAGATCAGAGCCAATACGTTAGTCCCTGGTCCAATCGAAACCAACTTCAGACACTTTTTACCTGAAGAATCGCGTCAGAATTTTGAAAGTTCAGTGGTCAGCCAGGTCCCCCTGGGCCGGATTGGCACTGCAGAAGAAGCTGCCGCCGTTGCGTTGTTTCTTCTCTCTGACGATTCATCCTTCGTGACAGGAAGTCAGTACGCCGTGGACGGAGGGTTAATTCATTACTAATGAAGACTCCCGGAGTAAGGCTTATGTCTCTCACCTAAGTCTCCGTTCCACGCTCCGTAAAAACGTCCTGACCGGGGGCAACCTGAATGTCAGAGAGTGAATTAAACAGAAGATCATACCGGCGGGAGGTCATTTTTCTTCGCCGATCTCACCTGAACCAACGCTGAGAAAATATGCCCCTGAAATACATTTATCTGCCCCTGTCTCTGTTAATAACCGCCTTTTGTCTGCCGGTCATTGCCTCCCCCCGCCTTGCCCCGGAGCAGGCAAAACTGGCTGAACAACAATTGCATGCGCGGGTCGGCTTTGCAGAGCTTGATCTTGCCACCGGCGCGCTCCGTGAAAGTTATCGTTCCGGGGAACGCTTCCCGATGATGAGCACTTATAAAGTCCTGCTATGCGGCGCGGTATTAGCCCGTATCGATTCCGGGCGGGAGCAGCCAGAACGTCGCATAATGTATCGTCAGCAGGATCTGGAAAAGTATTCCCCTGTCACGAAGCAGTATCTCAATGAGGGGATGACTATTGCCGGATTATGCGATGCCGCCATCACGATGAGTGACAACACGGCGGCTAATTTACTGCTCTCCTCTATCGGAGGACCGCAGGCGTTAACCCGGTTTTTACGCCAGACAGGCGACCCGATGACCCGGCTTGATCGTCAGGAGCCGGAGTTAAACGAAGCCCTGCCAGGCGACCCGCGCGATACAACGACACCAGAGGCCATGGCTCGAACACTGCGCAACCTGTTAAGCGGTAAAATACTGACCGCAGCCTCACAACAACAGTTACTGCACTGGATGATAGCGGATCAGGTCGCCGGGCCGCTTCTGCGTAAGGTACTTCCTGCGGGCTGGTTTATTGCGGATAAATCAGGAGCTGGTGAACATGGCTCACGCGGCATCATCGCGGTAACGGGACCTGCCGGGAAACCGTCACATATCGTGGTCATCTACATCACAGATAATGATGCAAGCATGGACGTACTGAACAGACAAATTGCCGGTATAGGGGCTGCGATGTTCAGCGACCTGACCGGGAGACCGGAAAAAACGACAAAGCCATAATATAAAAAAACACCGGTGAGAACCGGTGTTTCAGAGAGTCAGATCAGTTACTTACGGTCAATGGAGTATTTACCAGGGCCGGTCAGTGCCAGTGCCAGGAAGCCCCCCGCAATGCTGATATTTTTATAGAAGTTAATCATCGCCATATACTGATCCATCCCGGTCATATGCCAATACTGGTGCCCCATCAGGCCGGTGATCACCGTATAAACAGCCAGCACAATCGCCAGCGGGCGGGTATAGAAACCGGCAATGATCAGGATACCAAAGCCCAGCTCAACGATAACGGCAATTGCTGCGGCCACTGCCGGTAACGGAGCACCGACAGAAGTCATATACCCGATGGTGCCTGTGAAACCGGTCAGTTTTTCCCAGCCGAACAGCACAAACAGAACCATTAACAGAATACGGACTAATAACAGCAGACCGTTACGATATTTTTCTAATGACAGATATTGCATAGTATGACCCTCGCCTTAAAAGTGCTTATTCCCCCGACTAACCGGTATGGAAAGTCTGTGCATAAGCATTAATATTCTGATTAATAATATTTTTATGACAGCGCCCGGTACCCGGTGGTAGCGGAAACTATCGGTTAATGCGCTTTCAATTTTAAACCGCACCCGTGACCTGAACGATTATGCCAGCGAAACGTAAGTTACCCTGTCTCGGTGATCTGCCACACGCTAACTCACCCGGCCTGATCTTGACTCTTTATGAGCCGGAAATTATTGCATTCCTCTGCCTTGCCAGCGGAATGTCGTCATAGTACATCAACTAAATTGAGTATCAATATCCGTAAAAAAGACAGACTGTCCCCATACAGTGGACAATCATCCTCAGAAGCGTCTTAATTTTTGCAGAAGACAGCATTTTTCTGTCATAGCACAGGGAAAGTAAGGAGTTAACCTGCTGTTTTTATTAAAATCAGGATCGTGATCGGTTGATACGGGAATACCATGATAACGGTACACTCTGTCTGTGAGACAGTCGGCGTTCATTCATTTTTTTTGAACAACTAAAGCAAAACTTTGCCTGATTATTTATATGGCGGGCATTGGCTGAAGCCATTCTGTCGTAGCAGGAGGCCATCAGGGGCCCTCTGTCTCTGACGGCAGGGGGAAAAGCTGCTCGCTGATAAAAGTAAGTAATGCGCGGATCACCGGGTTGTGCTGGCGATGCTGAGGGTACAGTGCATTCAGCGTTAATCCCGGCGGGGTAAAATCCGTAAGAATGCTGATCAGCCTGCCCTGCCGGATAGCTTCCCCGACCACAAAATGCGGTAGCAGCGCGATCCCCAAACTGGCTTCGGCGGACTCTCGTATCACTTCCCCGTTATTACTGGTCACCGGGCCACTGACAGGGACAGGATAACGTTGCCCGGCAACGGTCAGTTCCCAGCCTTGTTGTCCTTCCCGGCCATACCGCAGGCATTGATGTTGCAGCAGATCATCCGGATGTTGCGGAACACCGGCAGACTGCAGGTAAGACGGACTGGCACAGAGAACCATCGGCAGAACATCCAGTTGACGCGCGATCAGACCTGAATCAGCCAGAGCACCAATTCTGAACGCTAAATCAACCCCTTCCCCCACCAGGTCAACGAACCGGTCATTCACTTCGATAGCCAGGGTCACCTCCGGGTGTTGCTGCTGAAACCGGGAAAGTAACGGCGCAACATGACGCAGACCAAAAATATGGGGAAGACTTATCTTAAAACTGCCCATCAGCCGGGTCTGGCGCAGGGAGATCGCTTCTTCTGTTTGTCTGACTTCATCAAGGATCCGGCTGGCATGGCGGAAGAAAACCTGACCGACATCAGTGACCGATAAGCGGCGGGTATTCCGGACCAGTAAACGTGTTGCCAGCCGGGTTTCTAATGCAGCGACGCGGCGACTGACAAATTGTTTGGAAAGCATCAGCCGTTCAGCGGCTGCAGTAAAACTACCGGTGTTGACCACCATAATAAAAATACGCATATCTTCAAGAGTCATAAAAAAGATTCCGGTAAGCTTTAATGCCGCCTGCCTGCAGACGGATCCCTGACGGCAGTTTATCATTTACAGGCCCGTATCCTCCTGCTCAGTTGAGGATTTCTGTATTGGCATGAAACGGTTGCACTCGTCAGGACAGGCGGATATGTTAAATCAGAATGATGACAAACCGGGAACAGGCATGGAACAGAATATTAATATTTTCGGGCAGCCGACAGGCCCCGCGCTGGAAAACTGGCAGGCACGTACTTTTCCCGGTCCGGTTACACTGACCGGACAATACTGCCGTCTGGAACCGCTAAATGCCGGGCAGCACACCGACCACCTTTATCAGGCTTTTCATCCGGCCACCGGTAATCCGGCTTTCTGGACCTACCTGTCCGTCGGGCCTTTCGATGATCCTCAGAGTTTCAGTGCGTTTATCCGTACAGCCGTCGCCAGCCGTGACCCGCTTTATTTTGCTGTCGTGGATCTGCGCTCTGAGCGGGCCGTCGGCCTGCTTTCTCTGATGCGTACAGATGTCAGAAACGGGGTGACTGAAGTGGGCCATGTGATGTTTTCACCGTCTTTACAGCGGACCATTTTATCCACCGAAGCCCAGTTCCTGCTGATGCAGTATGTGTTTTCAGCACTTAAGTATCGTCGTTATGAATGGAAATGTGACAGTCTGAATGCCCCCTCCCGTAATGCAGCCTTACGGTTAGGTTTTCAGTTTGAAGGCATTTTTCGTCAGGCGGTGGTGTACAAGGGACGCTCCCGCGATACGGCCTGGTTTTCGGTCATCGACAGCGACTGGCCGAGACTGAATACAGCCTTTCAGCGCTGGTTATCTGCAGATAATTTCAATGCACAAGGGGAACAACTGTGCCGGTTACAGCAAATGATCCGACAAGCGCAAGCGGCAGCTGAGCCGCGTGGTTAGCCGTCTGTCGTTTTTCCGCCAGCCTGAGACGTCGTCACAATGACCATTCCCGGAGATAATCCCCTTCCTGGTCGGCCGATCGCCCTGCCCTCAGGACAGTTCCTGACACAGGGAGTATGCAGCGAGGTCTTTCCCCTGCTGGCCTGTGTGACATTCGATGTTGCTCACTACCATTTCCGGGAGTTTGAGAGATATGCGATCCCCTGTCCGCAGGCTGTCCGTCTTGCCGCCCCGAAGCGTCAGGCGGAATATCTTGCCAGCCGATGGCTGGCCGGGACTGTTTTTTCCCGTTACGGGATCTCTGATTTTATACTGACCAATAATGCGGATCGTTCCCCCCGCTGGCCCGCAGGATTCACCGGTTCTTTATCCCATAGTGCCGGGACGGCTTTTCTGCTGGCTGATAACCAGGGCCGTCTGACAGGAAATGATGTAGAGCAATGGGTCAGTCACACCACTGCCGATGAAATTACCGGCTTATTAATGAATGAACAGGAAAAATCGCTGCTGAAATCCTGCTCTCTGCCCTGGCCTGTGGCTGTGACGGTGCTTTTTTCGCTGAAAGAGAGCCTGTATAAAGCCCTGTGGCCCATCGTTGGTCGGTATATCGATTTCCTGCAGGCAGAAATTACGGTGTTTGACCCGAACACCGGTCACGCTTCCCTGCGTCTGAGGGAGACCCTGGGGGAAACACTGCCTCAGGGGCGCCACTTTCCGGCAAGATTTCTGCGAACAGAGACACAGGTTTTTAGCTGGATAGTGACCGCCTAGTCTGTTACCCGGCACAGCGGAACGTCATATTGTAGCGATATCCACCGGTCAGCGGGTGGAAGCCGGGTTTCACCGGCGCGATACCATGAAAACGTAATCTGGAGCGTCCTCCCCAGACAACGACATCTCCATGTTCCAGCAGTACCCGCGTCAGGGCATCCGACCGTTCAAAACCGCCGAACTGAAACACTGCGGGTAATCCGAGAGAAACGGAAACGATAGGCTGGCGTAAATCCTTCTCATCTTTGTCCTGATGCAGTGTGAGTTTACTGCCCGGCGCATACCTGTTCATCAGGCACGAGTCCGGCAAAAAACCGCTAAAGCCTGCATTGCCTGCAGCCCGGACAGCAAACTGCTTCAGTTCTGCCGGTAAACTGACCGGCGTCACAGGCATACTTTCCGGATAACCGCCCCGTGAACCACAGTGGGTCATCGCCACCGACATCCGGAACCCGCCCGGCGTGATCCGATGCTGAAACGGACGCAGCGAAGCCACCTGCATAATGTGGCGGAATAACCACTGAGCATCGTCTCTGGCATAACGACGCAGGATCATTGCATCTTCTGCCAGCACCTCCTGCCAGGGGGTTTCACCTTCAAACAGATCCAGCATCAGGTCACGTCTCTCCTTTAATGATCCTGTGAAACCAGGAATGATTTAAATAAAGGTGAACTCCAGGTCACGAATTTATTTCCCTCGCGGATAATCAGAAAAACGGCAAGATGCTGTTTAATGGCCAGCGCTTTGGCTTTTTCTGTGCCAAGTACCATCAGTCCGGTATCCCAGCCATCGGCCTCCATCGCTGTGGTGGCGATAACAGTGGCTGAAGCCAGTTTATGCTCAATCGGCCGGCCGGTCGCCGGGTCAATAATATGAGAGATCCGTTTACCATCCAGCTCATAGTAATTCCGGTAGTCTCCGGACGTACTGATCCCATGTCCTTGCAGATCGACCACTGCCTGCGCCACATCCTCCTGGTCCGTCGGTTGCTGGATAGCCACACGCCAGGGACGTCCGCCGGCACTCTGGCCCCGCGACAGCAAGGCTCCTCCCACCGAAACCAGATAATTGGTGACACCTTCAGATTCCATCAGCCGTGCCAGATGATCGGTCGCGTACCCTTCACCCATGGTTGACAGGTCCACATACAATCCTGGCAGATCTTTTTGCAGTGCCTGACCCTGTGAGGTCTGAATGACTTTCAGATGTTGCAGTCCGGTGAGAGCTTTAGCACTGTCAATAGCTTGCGGATCCGGCGTATGTTCGGGAGCCGCAACCGGGCCAAAGCCCCACAGATTCACCAATGGCCCGACCGTAATATCCATCGCACCGTCAGTTTTCTTCCCGATACGTAAGGCCATCGTCACGATATCGGCCATCCCTTCACTGACCGGCCAGGGAGCTGTTCCCTGGTACTGGTTGAAACGGGATAACGCAGAATCCGCTTTCCAGGTCGAGAGTTCCTGATCGTCATGACTCAACTGGCGGCTAATCGCCTCCTGTAACTGCGGAAGCCGGGCCGCCGGAACACCGGCAACAGTAACACGCCAGACGGTCCCCATCGTTTTACCTGACAGTACACTGTTTTGTGCCGAAGCCGTTGGTGAATTATCACAACCAGTGAGGGCCAGAGTTGCAGCAAACAGCAAGCCCGCACCTAAAAATGCTTTCATCAATGATCACCTGAAATATAGAAACATGTGTGCAAACCGTCCTTCTGCACGCTTTTGCGTCAGGAGTAACGTCTCACTGCACCCTACAGAGGCGGCATATTAACAAAACTGACGCGCTTTACCGTGAACATCCGTGCTACACGCTGGCATAGTTATTGCATTTTTCAAAGCCGGTCTGGTGTCAATGATGAGGTGTACAGATGAAAATGAATCCGATATTCACCCGTAAACTGAAAGGGCTATGGACAGAGTGGATCGCTTCCGGTGTATTAACTCAGGCAGGAGCCGCGCTGGAAGGTAATTATTCGGGGAGTTACTCTCAGGTTATGTCTGCAGAACCCGCTGATGAAGCCTGTCGTTATGACACTGAAAAACCCAGATAAAATATTTTTCCGAAGCCTCAGCAGGAAATGATACGGGGAATAACATCAGGTTATTCCCCGCCATCCATCAGAACTGGTAGACCAGTCCAACGCCAACGATATTATCGGTATTAATACCCGCGCTTTCAGTGAAGTCGTTATTTTTCATCAGATTAATCTGATAATCCACATAGGTCGACATGTTTGTATTAAAGTAATAGGTAGTACCGACATCAATGTATTTTTTCAGGTTCTGTGAGCCGTATTTACCAATATCACTGCCACGTGAAGTCACATAAGCCAGGGACGGACGTAAACCAAAGTCAAACTGATATTGTGCCACTAATTCCCAGTTATCTGCTTTATTCGCATAGCCGTAAGCCGTGGAGCTGCTGGTTCCGAAGCGGGTTGCGTTGTAAGAACGCGTGTACATCGCCGCCAGATAGACGTCATTCGCATCATATTTTACACCACCGGTATAAGCCTGAGCTTTATCGCCGCTACCCAGAATATGATTGTTGCCAACGGAGTAATTATTCTGCTGGTCGGTACGATCAGATGAGAACATCGCCCCCCCCAGAGAAACACCCTGACCCAGATCGTAGGTCGCGCTCATCCCCCAGCCATCGCCGTTCTGGCCTAAGACATCGCGACCATTGGCTGTTTCAGTCCCACTGCCGTTTTTACCCTGGTACTGAACCGCAACATTCAGTCCATTAATCAGGCCCCAGAAATCAGTATTACGATACGTTAATAATCCGCTGGAACGCTGGAACATAAAGTTATCAGCACCGTACGTATCTCCGCCAAACTCCGGTAACACATCCGTCCAGCCAGAGACATCGTAAATTACACCATAATTACGACCATAATCTAAGGAGCCGTCATTATCGAATTTCAATCCGGCAAAACCGACACGGGTGTAATTATCTGCAGCACCGTCCGCTTCTGCGTTATTCGCAGCCATCTGGTATTCCCATTGGCCATAACCCGCTAACTGATTAGAGATTTGCGTTTCACCTTTAAAGCCTAAACGCACATATGACTGGTCGCCGTCCTGACCGTTATTACCGGAAAAATAATGCAGGCCATCAACCTTACCGTACAGATCTAACTGGTTGCCGTCTTTATTGTAAATCTCAGCGGCATTGGCTGTGCCCGCCGCCAGAAGTGCAGGAACCAGTAATGAAAGAACGCTTAATTTCATGTTATCACCCTCAAGTGGACCTTCCGGCGTCAGTGACGCTCCGGGTCAATGTATAAAAATGTCAAAAAAATACACGTAACATCATGTTAAATCAGGAAAGCTGTCTTTCTATCAGCGAAATGATACTAAACAGACTAAATAGTTTCAATTTCTTTGAAATTAGCGACAAAGTATTTCTACCGGGAACTTTCTTAATTTCATTATTCTCTTTTAATCCGCACTATTGGTCAAATCAACTAAAAATCATCTTAAAAAATCAATAGCGCACTTATTGCAAAAGAATTTTGTAAAGATCCACAAAATTCAAAAATATAAAAATCACCGCACTCAAAGGTAAACAAAGCGTAGAACGGGGAGATATAATTCTCCTTGCTATCATCATTTATTTCATTATTACCTTCATTCCCCCGAATGATTTTTATAATTCCCTCCGGGCCATTGGCCCGGTTTTTTTTATGCCTTTTTACAATAGTATGTCGTAATATTATTGTGTTTTAGTCGCCCCCCATTCTGCCGGTATCTCCCGCCCTGACAAAGACTACCTGCCATCTGTGCAGAAATATATTTAATCAGTGAAGTAATGTTATTAAAAAATTTAATTTACGGAAGGATCAGACTGGCGGATGAATACTGAAAGGATTCGGTTCTATTTAAATACGCCTTTTATTACTGAAAAAACGGTTCCTGCCATTCAATGAAATATTACAGATTTCGCTGAATGGAAATGGGGCGGCCTTTACTGCGCAACAGGGGAGTCCGGGCAGGGTTTATTTCGGACTCTGCCTTTACTTCCGCATTTTTTGACGATACTTTTAGCCGGTTAAGCTGTCTTCTGACAGAAAAGCAGTGGCATCCGGCGGTTAAAAACGGCCGGATAACGGCTGGTGGTACACAGCCTGACTGTGTGGATCCCCCTTCGTTTGTATGTTCTCTTTGACCTCAGGTTCAGATCGTTATGTCCGGAAAAAATAGCCAGTTGCCCTCAAGACCACTGTTCAAACTCATGATGTTGTTCAATGTCATCGTGGTCATTATTTTTCTGAGCATCATTTATGACAGCCTGGGGGCTCAGTTACACCATCAGCAGGCCTTACTGGGCAGTTTTTCCCGTTCTCTGCAATTACGTATCGATACCTACCGGTTCGCGACCTGGCAGATTTATCAGAATCAGAACAGCAGTACGGACAGCGATGATGATACTCCGGCCGCCGGACTGCAGGAAATTCGTTTGCGTCCGGATATCTATGCGCCGGTCACTGAACAGGGTAAGACCCAGGCACTGATCTTTGGTTCTCACGACAGCAGTACACTGGCAACCGCCAACAATATCTCTGACTTCCTGAATACGCTGTGGGGCATCAAAAAGAATGTCTGGTCCATGTATTATCTTAATGGTCAGGATAACAGCATGACGATGGTCTCTACCCTGCCCCTGAAAGATATGATGGTCCGCTATAACGGTGAAAGTATCACCGGGCTGGTTTCGACCCGCAGAGCTGAAATGCTTCAGCAAGCCAATACTCTGGATGAACGCGAAAGTTTTTCAGAGTTACGCCACACCGCAGACAGTAATGATTACTATTTTACACTGCGAACCACCTTTAACCAGCCAGGCCATCTGGCCACGGTATTGGCGTTTGATCTTCCTGTTAACGATTTACTGATCGGCAATCTCAGACCGGACCTGATGATGTTTCATGATACGGACTCCGGCAATCAGGATATATCGACAGCGGACAGACTGAACCTGGCAACAGCCTCAGTGGAATTATTCGCCCCGCTTTCATCGGCCTCCATGGTGATTACGTATCAGGTGTCAATCCTGATGTTGCTGAACCAGGCCATTCATGAGTTTGCTCTGACGCTCGGTTTGTGTCTGTTACTGTTTGTCCTGTCTCTGGCCACCAGCTTCCTGCTGCGCCGCTATCAGGCTCCGCAGGAAGATAAAACCAACCCTGAACTGGAGCTGTTGCGTATCCTGAATAAAGAGATGGTTGATAGCCTGCCGGTTGGATTTGTTATCTATGATTTCAATGCACATCGGGAAGTGGTCAGTAACGAGAAAGCCGCACAACTGATCCCGCATTTGAACCTGCAAAAAATTGTGTCGTTATCAGAAAATGCTCAGGGCATGCTGCAGGTCACCATTAATAATGAAGTCTACGAAGTCAGACACCAGCAGAGTCACTGTTCGCCGCAATACCGCTTCTTTATTATCAGTAATCAGGATCGCGAGATCCTGATCAATAAAAAACTGCAGCATGCACAGAAGGTGCTGGATAAAAATCACCTTATCCGTCGCCAGCTACTGGAAAATATCGGCCGGACCTTCCATCAGCCAGTATCACGCCTGCGTAACCATCTTTCTGCTCTGCAGGGCTCCGTCACCCTCTCCGACTGGCAGCCACTGGCTGATTACAGTGATCATCTGTTACGTCTGACAGATAATATTATTCTGCTTAATGAGCTTGAAAATCATCGCTGGTCAGCCCGGGAAGAGGCGTTCAGCCTGCAAAAATTGCTGGATGAAATAGTGACGGAGTTACTCCCTTCGCTAAATACCCGGGGGCTGAACATTATTGTCAATAATCTCTGCCCTGCCGATGAAATTCGCCTCGGTGACAGTACCATTGTCAGAAAAATCCTGATGACTTTATTGTGGTATTCCTTCGGAACCACCCATTGGGGAAAAATTTCTGTCCGGATCGGCGCAAGCCCGGAACAAACTGATCGACTAATGGTAAATATTGTAGATACTGGTCAGGGTCTGAATAAGACAGAGCTCGAGAACGTACATTTTCCGTTCAGTGGCGATGTCAGTACAGAGAATGACGAAAAGTCGAACAGTATGGACCTGTTTTTCTGTCGTCAGTTCTGTCAGGCGTTGAGCGGAAAACTGGATATTGTCTCTAAGACAGATCTGGGGACTCATTACAATGTCACTCTCTTGTTACCTGTACAGACTCAGGAAGCAGAGCAGGACGAGAAAATACTGGAAGGAATTACAGTATTGGTTGATGTGGTGGTTGATGATATCTATAAAATCGTTAGCCGTCAGCTGGAGTACTGGGGAGCCAAATGTGTCATTGCCGACGAGCGGGTTTCAGTCCAGGACTATGATTTCCTGATCACTGATGTCCCGGCCAGGCTTTCGGGATGGGCTGTACTTATCACGGGTACTGAACCCGGATACTCAGCTATTAACCCGCAGCAGTACCGTGCGAATTACAATCTGGATCAGGCACTGCTGGAAGCTCTGCTTTCATTGATTGAAAAACAACTGACCGAGGATGAGATGGAGGAAGCTCCTGAAAATAGCGGGAATTCAGTGCTGGAGGAACCCGGTTATTTTCAGATATTTAAGGATACTGTACCCGATGACGTCACTAAATTATCTCTTGAACTTGCTGATAAAGATTATGCCGCACTCGCTCTGACAGCACACCGGCTTAAAGGTGTTTTCGCGATGCTGGGTCTCGATGCCGGTAAAGCACAGTGTGAGCAGTTAGAGCTTTTCATTGAAAAGTGCGATGATTTAAACATTAAAGAAGCTGCCAGGGACATTGACGATTACGTCAACCAACTATTGCAGCAAGGTAAATAAAAAGATGAATAACTTAAACGTAATTATTGCCGATGATCACCCGATAGTTTTGTTCGGGATCCGTAAATCTCTCGAACAGATCGAGTGGGTCAATGTCGTCGGTGAGTTTGAAGACTCAACAGCACTTATCAATAGCCTGTCCAAACTCGAAGCCAATGTACTGATCACCGACCTGTCTATGCCGGGCGATAAGTATGGCGACGGGATCACGCTTATCAAATATATCAAACGTCATTACCCTGACCTGGCTATCATTGTTCTGACAATGAACAACAACCCGGCCATCCTGAGTTCCGTACTGGACCTGGATATTGAAGGGATTGTGCTGAAACAAGGTGCGCCGACCGATCTGCCTAAAGCGCTGGCCGCCCTGCAGAAAGGGAAGAAATACACTCCTGAGTCAGTCGCCAAGCTGCTGGAAAAAATCAGTGCCGGCGGGTACGGAGACAAACGTCTGTCACCGAAAGAAAGTGAAGTCCTGCGCTTGTTTGCAGAAGGTTTCCTGGTCACAGAAATTGCCCGCAAACTGAACCGTAGTATCAAAACTATCAGCAGTCAGAAAAAGTCGGCCATGATGAAGCTGGGGGTCGACAACGATATTGCCCTGCTGAACTACCTTTCTTCAGTGAGCAGCAGCTTACCCAAAGAATAATCCGCGTCCGTTGCCCTGCTGTTACGGCAGGGCACTCCCCGGTCACACCGCCCTTTCCGCCTGACAGGTTCCGTATGCCCGCCCTGCGTCACTCCCGGCACCTGCTTATCGGCCCTGCCCCCGACACCCGATTTACTCTGCCAATGCCCGTTCATGCCTGATACGTTCCACATACCCGGCCAGCGTCGTACCCAGTTCCTGTAAGGTCACAGGTTTTGAGAGACAGGCATCCATCCCCGCCTCCAGACAGTGCTGTTTTTCATCGGCCAGCGCATTAGCGGTTACCCCGATCACCGGGCGAGTCCAGCCTGATTCACGTAGCGTCCGCGTCAGCAGATAACCATCCATATTCGGCATATTTACATCACTGAGAATGATATCAGCATCAATACGTTTCAGTACGTTCAGTGCATCCACGCCGTCCTGAGCCGTTTTTACCTGATAGCCAATGGTGTGTAATTGGCCGGATAAAAGCATCCGGTTAATAGGATGATCATCAACGACCAGAATCAAAATATCATCGTGGCACGCCGCTTTCGGTTTATCTTCCGCCACCATTGCCGGGTATTTATTCTCAATGGCCGGACGGTAAATCCGCCGCAGGAGATCCGGTAACTCATGAGGCATGGAGGTCGTCATCACCCAGGTGCCAGGCTGAACTTCCATCGGGAAGCCGGTATGTTCACTACTGAAACAGATACGCGCCCGGCATACCAGTCCATTGCCTTCATCACTATCGGTAATATAGATATCTTCCGGAGTCAGTTGTGCCCGGTCCCGGCTGACGATAATCGACAGTGCCTGCAGATTACGGGTCAGGTAATCTGCGTACATCGTATTTTTCAGGTCAATACATACCCGCCGGCCGGTGAGATCGGTGACTGCAGGCTGCCACTGCCCCTGATAAACCGGGATACGTACCGTAAACTGACTGCCCATTCCCGGCTCGGATTCCACGGCGATATCCCCGTCCATCATGCTGACCAGTTTCTCACAAATAGCCAGCCCCAGTCCGGTGCCCTGGAAGTTACGCTGAACGCCCGTCCCGACCTGGAAGAACGGATCAAATAGCCGTAATACATCCCGGGTTGGGATCCCTACGCCGGTATCACGCAGCCGGAAGGCCAGATACCCCTCATGCTGATACAGTTGTAAAATAATGCAGCCTGTATGCGTGAATTTTATCGCATTATTCAGCAAGTTAGAGACTACCTGCTGCAGACGCATCGGGTCAGCAAACAGGGATGTCGGGACATCATGCTCAATCATGCAATAGAGAGTCAGCCGTTTTTTTACGACCAGCGACAGATAGTTAGAAATAATGTGCCCGACCATTTCTTGCGGCGAGAACAGGCAAGGTTCGGTCTTCAGCTGTTCAGATTCAATCTTCGAGAAATCAAGAATATCGTTAATAATTTTCAGCAACAGATCTGACGAGTTGTTCATGGCACTGACCAGCGCTTCCGTATTCCTGGGCAGCTCGCGGGTTTTCAGTAAGTCCAGATTACCGATAATGCCATAAAGCGGTGTGCGCAATTCATGACTGACCGTCGCCAGGAACATCGATTTTGACTGACTGGCCTGTTCTGCAGCATCCGCAACTTCCTGCAATGACTGCTCCATCTTGATCCTGGCGCTGACATCCACCAGTACACAAATTGCGACATCCTCATTACGATAACGGCTATGTACAAAACTGATTTGCAGATTCGTGTTGGAACCCGTCAACACATCAACAAAATTAACCTGCTGTCCACTGATGATATCGGTCAGCCGGGCTTTATCTTCAGCGGTCAGCAGACTCAGATAATTATGGGCAAGCTCGTTGCTGAGGACGTTACTGCCATCACTGGTCCGTAAAATACAAATACCGACCGGCGCAGAGGCGACAATTTTGCGGTTAAATTGCTCATGTTCCTCAAGACGGATCGCATTTTCCTCCGCCGGATAGAGCATTCGCCGCTCGAAAATGATCGTCAGTACCATCAGTAATAGTGCACTGAAGATATTCAGTAAGACGGCGTTGATAATCATCAGCTTCATTTGGTTGAACAGCAAGTCGGTAGACAGTGAATACACAATACTGAACGGGCTTGATGTCAGCGACTGTTTAAGGATCAGCTGACGGTAGCCGTCGCTGTAACCGAACCAGACCTTATCGTCCGGAAGCCATTCGAAGGTGCTGCTGTTAGCGTCCTTATCGGTGGACAACAGCAACTGGTTATCACTGTTAACAATGGACGTCACCACCGGCACACTGCCCGGAGTCGTCAGCTCATCCAGCCGAAGATTTTGCTCAAAACTCAGTAGTGCCACCGGCTGATTACCGGTATAAACCGGCATCATCATATAGAACGCACCGACCCCCGGCTGGTTACCGGCAGTGATCCAGTAAACGGGGTTACGCTGCTCATTGGTGCTACTGTTATGGAACCGTAAAACATTTTCCTGCAGCGAGCGGGTACTGAAATCACCACTGACATCACTGTTCCCGAAAGAGAAAGTGGCCAGGCAATTACTGCCATTATTCAGCAGGAAAATCCGGCTCATCTCATATGAAGAGACATACTGGCTTTCCCAGTAATGAATGAACCCTCCCATTGCGGACAAGGCCGTATGCCAGGAGGCGCTAGTCATATTACAATCATCATCACTGAACAACGGGGAATAGTGGGGAGAAAAATCTTTATTCCCGCTGCTGAGGATAAAGGTATTTCCATCCGGGGTATTGTTCAGCTGACCTTCAGTAATATATTTAAGCTCGCGCATGGCTTCATTCGTATGCGCGACATACCAGGCCGCCTGGCTAAAGTTACCGGACAGTTGTTCCCTGATATCCGACTCTTTCTCATGCAATACATTCAACAGATAAAATGCACTTAGCAGACCGCCCAGTAACCAAAGCAAAAGCGCCAGGATCCGGAACAGGTAACGGGAGACACGTAATGTGGTACGAAAAGAGACGAGATATTTCAAAGGATACTCACTGCAGTAAGCCTGGAAAATTCAATGACGGAAGGAAACCCTGCACATCATCACTATAACGCTACAGTCTTCCCTGAAGGGAGTAAGATTATCACAACCCGCGCCATATTGTCGTGGTTGTCACAGGACAGGCACAGGTAAAAAAAAAGAGACACCGCAATGCGGTGTCTCCCGGGGTTAACCTGAAAACGTGAAGAATTTATTCTTCGTCTTCCGGTGCCGCATCATCATCTGATTCGGCTTCCTGAACAATGTCGTCTTCACCTTCTGCAACCGTACCATCAATAGCATCCAGTTCATCTTCTTCAACCGGTTCAGCCACACGTTGCAGGCCCACGACATTCTCATCTTCCGCAGTACGGATCAGTATCACGCCCTGTGTATTACGGCCAACCACACTGACTTCAGAAACACGGGTACGTACCAGGGTACCGGCATCGGTGATCATCATAATCTGATCACTGTCGACCACCTGCACCGCACCGATCACCGGACCGTTACGCTCTGTCACTTTGATAGAGATAACACCCTGAGTGGCACGGGACTTCGTCGGGTACTCGGTATTATCCGTACGTTTACCGTAACCGTTCTGTGTCACTGTCAGGATCGCACCCTCTTCACGAGGAATGATCAGTGAAACCACCCGGTCATTTTCGGCCAGTCGAATACCACGAACACCTGATGCAGTACGGCCCATCGGTCTGACAGCCTGTTCAGAGAAGCGAACCACCTTACCGGCAGCAGAGAACAGCATCGCTTCATCATTACCGTCAGTCAGTGCCACACCGATCAGCTCATCGTCATCACGCAGGTTGACGGCGATGATCCCGGCGCTACGCGGACGGCTGAATTCGGTCAGGGCGGTTTTCTTCACGGTACCGCTGGCGGTCGCCATAAAGATATTCAGTCCTTCGGAGTATTCACGTACCGGCAGAATTGCGGTAATACGTTCGTTCGCTTCCAGCGGCAGCAGGTTTACGATAGGACGGCCACGTGACCCGCGGCTGGCTTCCGGTAACTGGTAGACTTTCATCCAGTAGAGGCGACCACGGCTTGAGAAGCAGAGGATAGTGTCATGGGTATTCGCAACCAGCAGACGATCAATGAAGTCTTCTTCTTTGATCCTGGCCGCTGACTTCCCTTTGCCACCACGACGCTGCGCTTCATAATCGGTCAGTGGCTGATATTTCACATAGCCCTGGTGAGAAAGCGTAACGACAACATCTTCCTGATTGATCAGGTCTTCAAGATTGATATCCGCGCTGTTTGCCGTGATTTCAGTACGACGCTTATCGCCAAACTGTTCACGGACAGCCACCAGCTCTTCGCGGATAACTTCCATCAGACGGTCGGAATCCTGCAGAATAAAGATCAGTGCGGCAATTTCTTCCAGCAGCTGCTTATATTCATCCAGCAGTTTCTCATGCTCCATCCCGGTCAGTTTCTGAAGACGGAGATCCAAAATGGCCTGGGCTTGCTGTTCGGTCAGGTAGTATGCACCGTCACGAATACCGAATTCCGGCTCCAGCCATTCCGGGCGAGCGGCATCATCACCGGCTTTTTCGAGCATGGCGGCGACGTTACCCAGTTGCCACGCGGTGGCTACCAGACCGGCTTTGGCTTCTGCCGGTGAAGGTGCACGACGAATTAACTCGATAATCGGGTCAATGTTGGCCAACGCTACGGCCAGACCTTCCAGGATATGAGCACGGTCACGGGCTTTACGCAGTTCGTAAATGGTCCGGCGGGTCACGACCTCACGACGGTGACGTACGAAGGCCTCCAGAATATCTTTCAGCGGCATAATTTTTGGCTGCCCCTGATGCAGGGCAACCATATTGATCCCGAAAGATACCTGTAACTGGGTCAGTGAATAAAGATTATTTAATACCACTTCACCGACGGCATCGCGCTTAATCTCAATAACGATACGCATACCGTCTTTGTCAGATTCATCGCGCAGCGCGCTGATCCCTTCGATTCGCTTCTCTTTAACCAGTTCTGCGATTTTTTCAATCAAACGTGCTTTGTTCACCTGATAAGGGATTTCGTGCACGATAATCGTTTCACGGCCGGTTTTGGCGTCAGTCTCGACCTGCCCCCGCCCGCGGATATAAATTTTGCCACGTCCGGTGCGGTAGGCCTCTTCAATACCACGACGGCCATTGATAATCGCAGCCGTCGGGAAGTCCGGGCCAGGAATGTGTTCCATCAGGCCTTCAACGGTGATCTCATTATCATCAATATAGGCCAGACAACCGTTAATCACTTCATTCAGGTTATGCGGAGGAATGTTTGTTGCCATCCCCACCGCAATACCGGATGAGCCGTTAACCAGCAAATTAGGGACTTTCGTCGGCAGAACTTCAGGGATCTGTTCTGTACCATCGTAGTTGGGTACAAAATCAACGGTTTCTTTGTCCAGGTCTGCCAGCAGTTCATGGGCAATTTTCGCCATACGGACTTCGGTATAACGCATGGCAGCTGCGGAATCGCCATCGATAGAACCAAAGTTGCCCTGCCCGTCCACCAGCATATAGCGAAGTGAGAAAGGCTGAGCCATACGGACGATGGTGTCATAAACGGCAGAATCACCGTGCGGGTGATATTTACCTATCACATCCCCGACAACACGGGCAGATTTTTTGTAGGCTTTATTCCAGTCATTACCCAGTTCGCTCATGGCAAACAGTACACGACGGTGTACGGGCTTCAGTCCATCACGGACGTCAGGTAATGCACGGCCAACGATGACCGACATGGCATAATCAAGATAAGAATTTTTTAATTCTTCCTCGATATTAACCGGTGTGATTTCTCTTGCTAAGTCGCTCATGGAGCCGATATCCCTCTAGATATTGCCGACTGTTAAGGCCGCAAATCATATCACAAACCAGCCCTGCGGTGAACGTCAGCGTCACATTAGTTGCCCCGGGACGCAGACGGAGGATGCCGCAGGCGCTGTAAGCGTTTATACTCGGGAAAATTTTGTCAGGAGTAGTGATATGAATATGCCTTCTCAGGAAAAACCACAGAACGTTGACCACCAGGAAATTGCGAAATTTGAAGCCGTTGCTTCCCGCTGGTGGGATTTGGAAGGTGAGTTCAAACCTCTGCACCGTATTAACCCGCTGCGACTGGGCTATATCAGTCAGAACAGTCAGGGCCTGTTTGGTAAGAAGGTACTGGATGTCGGTTGCGGCGGCGGTATTCTGGCCGAAAGCATGGCCCGTGAAGGTGCCCATGTCACCGGTCTGGATATGGGCGCAGAACCCTTAGAAGTTGCCCGTCTGCATGCCCTGGAAACCGGTGTTACCGTCCATTATGTTCAGCAAACGGTTGAAGAGCACGCCAGTGAGTTTGCCGGTCAGTATGATGTGGTGACCTGCATGGAGATGCTGGAACACGTCCCGGATCCGCAGTCTGTCATCCATGCCTGTGCAAAACTGGTGAAACCGGGGGGACAAGTGTTTTTCTCGACCATCAACCGTAACCCTAAAGCCTGGCTGATGGCGGTGTTTGGTGCGGAATACGTATTACGCATGGTGCCCCGCGGGACCCATGATGTAAAAAAATTCATTCGCCCGGCCGAATTACTTAACTGGGTTGATGAAACTCCCTTGCGTGAAGAAGGGATGACGGGCCTGCATTATAATCCGCTCACCAATCAGTTCCGCCTGGGCCGCGGCGTCGATGTCAATTATATGGTCCATACCAGCTGCCCGGAATAACGCTGTCGTTTTTGCGGAGAGTTGTGCTGATATGTTTTCCGGCAGGCCGACAAAATTTTCCTGCCGGGAAATAATCCAGCTTTAGTCTCTTTTTTCACCCCGTTGTGCAGCTGTTCTTTTCCCGGCACCCCTGCTGTGCGCGAAAAATCGGCGACTGAGTCCGGAAAGAAAATTTTTCTTCAAATCGTTGACATCATCTTATGCCTTGAATCATGCGGGCTTCGAAAAAAACAGAAAAATACAACCCGGTTTAACATCATTTTTTTCTCTTGTTAAGTCGCAGGATCTCACTAAAATAAACCCTATCTTGTTATATATTTTCTGAACACCCCCTACATGTAGTGCTTATCCACAGTTTTATTCACAAAGGAAAATCTGTGCATAAGTGCCCGGAATATATAACTCACTGATACTCATGCATAGATAGGTAAACGCGACATGAATCAAAGTCTGCTCGTCACGAAACGCGATGGAAGCCAGGAACGAATCAACCTCGATAAAATACACCGGGTACTCGATTGGGCAGCGGAAGGTCTTCAGAATGTTTCGGTCTCTCAGGTCGAGCTGCGCTCCCATATCCAGTTTTATGACGGAATCAAAACCTCCGACATTCATGAAACCATCATCAAAGCTGCAGCAGATTTGATTTCGCGTGAAGCGCCGGATTACCAGTATCTGGCCGCTCGCCTGGCTATTTTCCACCTGCGTAAAAAAGCCTACGGCCAGTTTGAGCCACCTGCACTGCTGACCCATGTCCAATCCATGGTCAGCCGTGGGAAATATGATGCTCATCTGCTGGAAGATTACAGTGAAGAAGAGTTTGCCCTGATGGACGGCTTTATCGATCACTGGCGGGACATGAATTTCTCGTATGCCGCGGTTAAACAGCTGGAAGGAAAATATCTGGTACAGAACCGTGTTAACGGTGACATTTATGAAAGCGCCCAGTTCCTTTATATCCTGGTCGCAGCGTGCCTGTTTTCTGCATACCCGCGTGAGACGCGTCTTGACTACATCAAACGCTTCTATGATGCGGTATCTACCTTCAAGATTTCTCTGCCGACACCTATTATGGCGGGTGTACGTACCCCTACCCGTCAGTTCAGCTCCTGCGTACTGATTGAGTGCGGTGACAGCCTGGACTCCATTAATGCGACGTCCAGTGCGATTGTGAAATATGTTTCACAGCGTGCGGGTATCGGGATTAATGCGGGCCGTATCCGTGCACTGGGTAGCCCGATCCGTGGCGGCGAAGCTTTCCACACCGGATGCATTCCGTTCTATAAGCATTTCCAGACCGCCGTGAAATCCTGTTCTCAGGGTGGCGTACGTGGCGGTGCAGCGACACTTTTCTACCCGTTATGGCACCTGGAAGTTGAAAGCCTGCTGGTATTGAAGAATAACCGTGGCGTTGAAGGTAACCGTGTCCGTCATATGGACTATGGCGTCCAGCTGAACAAACTGATGTATCAGCGTCTGCTGAAAGGTGAAGATATTACCCTGTTCAGCCCGTCAGATGTTCCCGGCCTGTACGATGCCTTCTTTGCTGATCAGGCGGAATTTGAACGTCTGTACACGCAATACGAGCAGGATAGCAGCATCCGTAAACAGCGTATTAAAGCGGTGGAACTGTTCTCACTGATGATGCAGGAACGTGCGTCGACCGGACGTATCTACATCCAGAACGTCGACCATTGTAATACCCACAGTCCGTTTGACCCGGCCATTGCCCCGGTACGTCAGTCTAACCTGTGTCTGGAAATTGCCCTGCCGACCCGTCCGTTAAACGACGTGAATGACGAAAACGGGGAAATAGCCCTTTGTACACTGTCTGCGTTCAACCTGGGCGCTATCAGCGACCTTAATGAACTGGAAGAGCTTTCCGTACTGGCCGTACGGGCACTCGATGCTCTGCTGGATTATCAGGACTACCCAATCCCTGCTGCCGAACGTGGCGCGATGGGACGTCGTACCCTGGGTATCGGCGTAATTAACTTTGCGTACTACCTGGCAAAACACGGTAAACGCTACTCTGACGGCAGCGCCAATAACCTGACCCATAAAACGTTTGAAGCCATTCAGTACTATCTGCTGAAAGCGTCTAACGAACTGGCGAAAGAGCAAGGTGCCTGCCCGTGGTTCAGCGAAACCACCTATGCCGCTGGCGTATTGCCTATTGATACCTATAAAGCTGACCTGAATGCTATCAGTGATGAACCACTACACCTGGACTGGGAAGCACTGCGGGCATCAATTAAAGAACACGGCCTGCGTAACTCGACATTATCTGCCCTGATGCCTTCTGAGACATCTTCACAGATTTCAAACGCGACTAACGGTATTGAACCACCACGTGGTCACGTCAGTATCAAGGCCTCGAAAGACGGTATCCTGCGTCAGGTCGTTCCTGAGTATGATGCGCTGAAAGATCAGTACGAACTGCTGTGGGATCTGCCTTCGAATGATGGTTACCTGCAACTGGTCGGGCTGATGCAGAAATTTGTCGATCAGTCGATTTCTGCAAACACTAACTACGACCCTTCCCGTTTCCCTAACGGCAAGGTGCCGATGAAACAGCTGCTGAAAGACCTGCTGACGGCCTATAAATTCGGCGTAAAAACCCTCTATTACCAGAACACCCGTGACGGTGCAGAGGATTCTCAGGATGATCTTGCGCCGGCCGATGATGGTTGTGAAGGCGGCGCCTGCAAGATTTAACCCTTTCCGCCAGGGGACGCTTTTTGCCCCTGGCTTTAGTTAACCGCTGAAACGTCAGCCTGTATGAATCGGATGTTTCCTGATGGCCTATACTACATTTTCACAAAATAAAAACGACCAGTTAAAAGAACCGATGTTTTTCGGTCAGTCGGTCAACGTTGCCCGTTATGACCAGCAAAAATACGATATTTTTGAAAAACTGATCGAAAAGCAACTGTCCTTTTTCTGGCGTCCGGAAGAAGTGGATGTTGCCCGTGACAGAATCGACTATCAGTCGTTACCTGAACACGAAAAGCACATTTTTATCAGTAACCTGAAATATCAGACCTTACTGGATTCTATTCAGGGACGCAGCCCGAACGTGGCCCTGCTGCCACTGGTGTCGATTCCGGAGCTGGAAACCTGGATTGAAACCTGGGCATTTTCAGAGACGATCCACTCCCGGTCTTACACCCATATTATCCGTAACATCGTCAATGATCCGGCGCTGGTGTTCGACGATATTGTCACCAACGAACAGATCCTGAAACGTGCGGAAGATATCACCGGTTACTACGATGACCTGATCCGGATGACCAATTACTGGCACTTACTGGGTGAAGGTACTCACCAGGTGGCAGGTGAAGAAGTGGTGGTCAGTCTGCGTAACCTGAAAAAACAACTCTATCTGTGTCTGATGAGCGTCAATGCCCTGGAAGCGATCCGCTTTTATGTCAGCTTTGCCTGCTCATTTGCCTTCGCTGAACGCGAGCTGATGGAAGGTAATGCTAAAATTATCCGCCTGATTGCCCGTGATGAAGCACTGCACCTGACCGGTACCCAGCATATGCTGAACCTGATGCGCAGCGGTGAAGATGACCCGGAAATGAAAGAGATTGCCGCAGAATGCCAGCAACAGTGTTATGAGCTGTTTAAAAAGGCGGCCATCCAGGAGAAAGAGTGGGCAGAATATCTGTTCCGTGACGGTTCCATGATCGGCCTGAACAAAGATATCCTGTGCCAGTATATTGAATATATCACTAATATTCGTATGCACGCCGTCGGACTGGATCTGCCTTTCCAGACCCGTTCGAACCCAATCCCATGGATTAATTCATGGCTGGTCTCCGACAACGTCCAGGTAGCACCACAGGAAGTGGAAGTCAGCTCGTATTTAGTGGGTCAGATCGACTCTGAAGTCGGGGCCGACGATTTCAACGACTTCCAGCTGTAATCATGAACGGCAAATCTGCTACCGTAACGCTTACCCGCTCCGGCCAGCAGCTGGAATGTGTAGAGAGTGAACACCCTAACCTGCTGTGTGCACTTGAAGCACATCAGCTGGAGGTGGAGTATCAGTGCCGTGAAGGTTATTGCGGTTCCTGCCGCGTCAGGCTGTGCAAAGGGCAGGTATGCTATCGCAGCCAACCGCTGGCATTTATTCAGCAGGGAGAAATCCTCCCCTGCTGCTGTCAGCCCGTCGGGGATATTGAGCTGGAACTGTGAACCTGTTGCCGGGGAAAAGAGGTGTTCTTCACTTTTCCCCGGTGGCAGTTTTATCCGCCAGGTCAACGCGAACCCCATCCCGCCGGTAACGCCCCTGAGTCAGCCTCCGCCGGTAGTTTGAATATAAATTCCTGCGGGTAGCCTTTGTATCGGCGGCCTGTGCGCTCACCCTGTTGCAGTCGTGCTATCGCCAATGGTTAACCGGTATAGCCGTACCTGTGCCGGAAAGGGATCACTGCCCTGCTACCGGGTCGGCGGGAACCGTTCACTGACCTTCAGCCAGCTATAAGATTGCGGGGCTGATTTCCCCTGTAGCCAGCGTTGCAGCCGGTTCAGTGCCACTGTGCTGATCAGTTCCTGACGCATGGCAAGTGAATGACGGCTGCTGCTAAAGGTTAACTTTTCAGCCTGAAGCCCTTCCGGGGTCATTAATGCAACCCCCAGCGATTCATTATCCAGTCCGCCGATCACCAGCGCCAGTTCAGCGCCCGATTTTCGGGCCAGTGCCGCTGCACGTTCCCCCATCTGAGCTAATGTTTCCGGGACAGAAACCGGTAACTCCCCTCCCCTGAGCGGGACGTCTGCACCGGCCAGTTGCCAGTGTACTAAGCCGGCCGTATACATTTCACTGACGGCCAGAGAGAGCCCGCGCGATGAAAGGAGCGCCGCCAGTTGCACAGGCAAGCCTTGCGTCCCTTCAAACAGAACCCACTCATTCAGAGCTTCGCGGATCTGCTGCCATAGCGCCAGCATGGGCGCTTTCAGACGTTGCGGCCCGGTCAGTTTGATTTCAACCACTGGCATGGCAGCCCGGTAACCCATAGTGACGCCTTCAGGCAGCGGATAGGCTTCCAGCATCGCCGCCAGTGAGCTTTCACCGCGGCCGAACGTTGTCATACGCAGACACAGAGGAGGCTCCGGCAGGCTGAACTGTTGTTGCAGGCGGGGCAGGATCTGTTCGGTCACCATGATCTTAAATTCAAAAGGGACTCCGGGGGTAAAGAAAATCCGGCATCCATTGAGTGTGACGCTAAAACCGCAGGCCGTCCCTGCACGGTTATTAATCATTTCCGCCGATTGCGGAATTTCGGCCTGTTTACGATTTTGCGGCGCCATCGGCTGTCCGCGCTGCCTGAAAAAGTCTTCAATATGCGCCAGCCATGGCTTATTCATTTCCAGTGGTACGCCACAAGCCGTCGCTGCCGCCAGCGCGCTTAAGTCATCGCTGGTCGGCCCCAGACCGCCGTTAACTATCAACACATCTGCGACCTGACTGCGTTGCGTGAGTTCCTCAACCAGCGAGTCCAGAGAGTCCCCGACCGTGGAGCGGTGTGTCATTACCAGTCCCTGAGAGAACAGGGTTTCTGCCAGCCAGCTGGCATTGGTATCAGTAATCTGTCCGTAGAGGACTTCATCACCGGTCGATAACATCTCTATCTTCACGTGCAGCTCCTTTATTAAGGACGGACACCGGCCGGACATCTGTTAACCCTCTGACCGGAAAAATAAAAAACTTTCTCTTTCTTAAAATACCACCGGCAACGCTTTTCAGCTATTGACCTGATAAAGACAGGTAAAAATAATCACAAAGACAGGGATGCCGAACCCGCTAAAGGCCTCATCCGGAATTTTCTGCTAACACTCCCCGACAATTAGAATAAAATTCCTGTTCATCACCCACGAAAAAGCATCGCTTCTCTGATTAATCTGATAAATTTCTTAACAGTGAATTTTAGCGGGGGTGCTTTGTCGTAACAGATGAATTGCGCTCACCGGCACAGTGACCGGGGAACGCTTACCGCAGCCACTCTACACTTTAACAACAGAGGATATGTTTCCGGCATGAATCGCAGAAAGTTTATTAAAGGAACGATGGCTGTCTCGGCTCTTGGTTCTATGACAGGTTTATCTTCACTGCTGGCAAACCAGGCCTGGGCGGCCGATGGGATCGCCGATGGTAATGCCAGAAAATTCGATTTCAGTCAGCTGAAACAACAGGCGTCAGCACTGGCGAAAAAACCCTGGGCCGGCGCGCCGGGCCCGTTGCCAGAAACCCTGGCCAATCTAACCCCACAGGACTACAACGCCATACAGTATGATGCCAGTCATTCCTTGTGGAATAATGTCCCGGATCGTGAACTGGATGTGCAGTTCTTCCATGTCGGGATGGGTTTCAAACGCCGTATCCGTATGTTCTCTGTCGATCCCGCAACACATTATGCCAGAGAAGTCCATTTCCGCCCCGAGCTGTTTAATTACAATGATGCACATGTGGACGTCAGCCAACTAAAAGGGAAAACCGATCTCGGTTTTGCAGGGTTCCGTGTCTTCAAAAAACCGGAACTGGCCCGCAGAGATATCGTATCGTTCCTTGGCGCCAGCTACTTCCGTGCGGTCGATGACACTTATCAGTACGGTTTATCTGCGCGCGGGGTTGCTATTGATACCTTTACTAACCATGAAGAGTTTCCTGATTTTACCGCCTTCTGGTTTGAAACGCCGAAGCCTCAGGACACCACTTTTGTAGTATATGCGCTGCTGGACGGAGCCAGCCTGACCGGTGCGTTCAAATTCACCATCGACTGCGAGAAAGAGCGTGTCGTCATGACGGTGGAAAACAGTCTGTATGTACGTAAAGATATAGAACAACTGGGTATCGCTCCGATGACCAGTATGTTTAGCTGCGGTACCAACGATCGCCGGATGTGTAACACCTACCACCCGCAAATTCATGACTCTGATCGCCTGGCGATGTGGACAGGCAAAGGTGAGTGGATTGCCCGGCCGCTGAATAACCCGCAACGCCTGACCTTTAACAGCTTTAGCGATGAAAACCCGCGCGGTTTTGGTCTGTTACAACTTGACCATGATTTCTCTGATTATCAGGATGTTATTGGCTGGTATAACAAACGGCCCAGCCTGTGGGTAGAGCCTGTTGGTCAATGGGGCAAAGGGGCAATAAATCTGATGGAGATCCCGACCACGGGTGAAACACTGGATAACATTGTCTGTTTCTGGCAACCGGAGACTCCGGTGAAAGCCGGTAATACACTCAGCTTTGAGTACAAACTGTACTGGAGCAGCCTGCCACCGGTAGAAAGCTCGCTTGCTCGTGTGGGTGCAACCCGCACAGGCATCGGCGGTTTCCCTGAGGGCTGGGCACCGGGTGAGCACTTCCCGGAAGTCTGGTGCCGCCGCTTTGCTATCGACTTTGTGGGCGGAGACCTGAAAGCTGCAGCCCCGAAAGGCATTGAGCCGGTGATCAACGTCTCTTCCGGAACGTTTAAACAGGTTGAAATCCTGTATGTCGAACCTCTGAACGCGTACCGGATCCTGTTTGACTGGTATCCTGACAGTGATTCAACGGCACCGGTCAATATGCGTCTGTTCCTGCGTACGAAAGATGAGACACTCAGCGAAACCTGGATGTATCAGTATGTTCCGCCGACACCCGACCAGCGGAAATATGTGGATGATCGCCAGATGAGCGCTGGCTGATAACCTCTGACGGAGCCTGCGGGCTCCGTTATTTTTGTAACCTCATCGCGATGTGATCAATCCCGTCTTCCTGGTAAATATCCCCTTCGGCCACAAATCCCCTGCCCGCATAAAATGCCTGCAAATGTGCCTGAGCGGATAAATGTATCGGCAACGCAGTAAAGTGAAGCCTGCAACTTTCCAGTAGTCTGTCGAGCAACAGATAAGCAAGCCCCTGCCCGCGTGCCGCCGGAGCGACAATAACCCGCCCGATGCTTACCTCTTCCGGAGCAGTTTCCGCCACCAGGATCCGTGCATAAGCCACCAGCAAACCGTCACGGTAGCCGAACAGATGCCGGTTATTTCCCCGCAGATCCTCGCCATCGATATCCTGATAAAGGCACTGTTGCTCAACAATAAATACCTGATTACGCAATGCCAGCATCTGATAACACTCTGCAACCGGTAATTCAGTGTGGTGGTAATCTTTCCAGATCACTTGCTACATATTCTTGTCCTGATTTTACCGCGGGTTTAAAAACGTCCGGCACTGAACTGCCTGGCCGCGTACCTGTCTGCTGATGACTGTAGCAGTAAACCACTGCCCCGGAAAACACCGGTTAACACACCGTCCGCCAGACAGAACACCGGTAAATATTCCGGAAAGGAATGCGGGCCCAGCGAAACTGTAATCCGGGTTCAGAGATCGGGACCGGTTCCGCTTTTTCCGGCACCTCCGGAGATAAAAAAAAGGCCATGGAACCCATGGCCTTTTAATCAGATACCGCAAAGCAAGCCGGTTACAGTAAGGGCTGCGCCAGTCTGACCAGCGAGATCAACGGTTGCGGGTAAACGCCCAGTAATAACACCAGCACAGCCGAGATCAGCACCACAATACCGCCGGCGGTGTATCCCCAGTTGTTAGTCGTATCCCGATGATGTAAGCCCGGTGCGCTCAGGAACAGACTGACGGTAACACGCAGATAATAGTAAAGCCCGATGGCACTTCCGACGACAACGGCGGCGGTCAGCCACCACAGACCGGCATGAACGCCCGAAGCCAGCACATAAAACTTACCGATAAAACCGAGTGTGGCAGGGATCCCAGCCAGCGACAGCATCATCATCGCCAGTACGCCGGACAAAACCGGGCGGTGCCAGAACAATCCACGATAGGAGTACAATGAGTCAGTATCACTCTCATTACCTGCCCCCGACATCAGACTGACCACACCGAAGGCCCCCAGGCTGCTGAACAGATACCCCGCCAGATAGACCCCGGACGTTTCGATGGATAGCTCATGGGAAGCGGCAGCTGTCAGCGCCACCATCAAATACCCCAGGTGAGCAATAGAGGAGTAGCCCAGCATCCGTTTAATATTATTCTGGGCCAGTGCCATCAGGTTACCCGCCAGAATAGAGGCGAAAGCAATAACCGCCAGTGCCGTTCGCATCCCCTCACTCTGGCTTATCGGCACGTCCAGGAATAAACGCATCACCACCGCAAAAATAGCGATTTTACTGCCGGTGGCGAGGAACGCCGATACCGGTGCCGGCGCGCCCTGATACACATCCGGCGTCCAGAGGTGGAACGGAAACAGCGACAGTTTAAACCCGACACCAATCACTATCATGCCGAACCCGGTCAGCATCAGAGGTGATGCCGGTGCCGCTCCCGTCAGGCTTTGGCTCAGTCCTGCAAAGGTCAGTTCCCCGCACCCTGCGTAGACCAGCGCAATACCGAACAGCAGGAAAGATGAAGCCGCGGCAGACAGCAAAGTATATTTAATGGCCGCTTCCAGTGATCCCTTATGGCGGAAGGCATAACCCACCAGACCGAACAGGGGCAAAGAGAGCAGTTCAACACCAATAAACAGTGAGGCCAGGTGATCGGCACTCGCCAGTACAATACCTCCCAGCACAGCAATGGCGACCAGCAGATAGAACTCGTCACAGTGGTCTTTGAAAGACTTAAGCCAGGGGTAAGCGAAGGTGCAGGTCGCAAGCCCGGACAGGATAACCAGCGCACTGTAAAAAACTGAGTAGCCATCCACCCGCAGCAGGGAGGTAACGTCTGCCCCCCCGCTATGGCCGCTAAACCACAGAGACACCAGCGCGATATTAAGACCAATGACTGTCAGCGTAGCGTTCACAAAGTGATTACGTCGCCACGCAATAGACAGCATCACGACCACCACGGTTAATCCGGTGATTAACAGGGGGAGCAGTGCAATCAATTGTTCAGTAGTAATTGTCATGGCGGATCACGGCCTTGTCATAGAAGTTGAAACGGTAAACCAGTGCTGAATATTGCTCATCGCAGCATTTGAGGTATCCAGAATCGGTTGCGGGTAACCCCCCAACAGAACCAGCAGCACCACCAGTACCAGAATCATCGTAAACTCACGCACAGACAACCCCCGCAGCGGTGCCGGAGATTGAGGCGCACCATAATATGCCCGCTGTATCATGATAAGAGAGTACACCGAAGCAAATACCAGTCCGAACGTTGCAATCACAATAATGGCCGGCACCGTGCGGAAACCGCCGGTCAGGATCATAAATTCGCCAACAAAGTTCCCGGTCCCCGGCATGCCGAGGTTGGCTGCCGCAAAGAACAGTGAGAGCCCTGGCAACCATTTAATACGCGCCCACAATCCGCCCATCAGACGCATGTCGCGGGTATGCAGTCGCTCGTACAACTGACCACAGAGAATAAACAGCGCCGCGGAAGACAGACCATGAGCAATCATCTGCACTACCGCCCCCTGAAATGCCAGCTGACTGCCGGTATAGATGGCAATCAGGACAAACCCCATATGTGAAACCGAACTGTAGGCGATCAGGCGCTTGATATCCGTTTGGGAGAACGCCATCCAGGCCCCGTAGAAAATCCCCAGCAGTCCCAGCCCCATGGCGATAGGAGCAAACTCTGCGGATGCCTGCGGAAATAAGGGCAGACTGAAGCGTAACAAACCATAGGCCGCGGTCTTCAGCAAAATACCGGCCAGGTCAACAGAACCCGCGGTCGGTGCCTGACTGTGCGCATCCGGTAACCAGCCATGCAAAGGCACAACCGGCATTTTTACCGCAAAAGCGATAAAGAAGCCCAGCATCAGCAAATACTGCACCGTCGAAGACATCGGCGTATGCAGCAATTGTTCATAGTCAAACGTCCAGACCCCTGTGGCGTGATAATGCACCATCACCAGTCCGAGGATAGCGATCAGCATGATAAGCCCGGACGCCTGGGTATAGATAAAGAACTTAGTGGCTGCCGAAATCCGTGTTTTACCGTCCGAAGCTTTATGTCCCCAGAGGGCAATCAGAAAGTACATCGGGACCAGCATCAGTTCCCAGAAGAAGAAGAACAGGAACAGATCAACGGACAGGAAAACGCCGACCACCCCGCCCAGGATCCACATCAGGTCCAGGTGAAAAAAGCCCTGATACTTCTGAATTTCATTCCAGGAACAGAGAACGGCCATCACACCCAGCAGACCGGTCAGCACAACCATCAGCAACGATAAACCATCAATCGCCAGATGAAAGCTGATGCCGAATGCAGGGATCCAGGGAACAGAAAAAGACGATTGCCACTGCGGGATCCCCGCAGCCTGAGTGAATGAATACCCCCCCTGAGACCAGAGTAACAAGGAAAGGACCAGCGTTAACCCCATGGTCAGCAACGCTATCCAGCGTGGTGCTCTGACGCCTAAGCGTTCAGCCAGCCAGCAGAGCAAGCCGCCGACGAAGGGGAGGATAATTAGCCAAGGTAGTAACACGGCGTTAGGTTCCCTTTTAGTGATCCGCGGCAGTCATGCCACCGCGAAAATTTATCAAGCTTCGAAAGACAAAGGTGTATCTGCACCCTGCTCTGTTCCGCTCACCTCAAACCACCAGCATTAACGCCAGCACGACGACTGCACCAATCCCCATGGAGGCCACATACCAGCGCAGATACCCGTTCTCACTTACAGCCAGAGCCCTGCCCGCAGCCCGCGAAACCGTGCCTGACAGATCAACCAAGGCGTTGAAGGGATCCGATTTCAGCAGCCAGGCAATGCCCCGGAAGGTTTTGACAAACACCAGGTCATAGAGCCAGTCAAAGCCCCAGGCAGCAAACCACCAGCGGGAAAGAAAACGTCCGGGCGCACTGGCTGCAACAGCCGTCACCAGTGTTCTGCGCCCCAGCCATAGCAGAGCCGCTATCACAATTCCGGCCACCGCCACCACGCCGGAAGTGATTTCCAGCACTGTTTTACCGGCTTCACCTGTTCCTGTATCCGGTAACACGCCACGCAGAGGGGGTGTGATCAGCGCCCCGATAAAGGTCGACAACACCAGAAGTACCAGCAACGGTAAATGGTGAGTGATCCCTTTCCCGGCATGCGCCTTAATTTTTTCTTCACCATGGAAGACGATAAAAATCATCCGGAAGGTATAGACCGACGTCAGGAACGCTCCCACCAGACCGGCGATCAGCAGAAGGTGATGACCGTTAGCCATCGCACCATAGAGGATCTCGTCTTTACTGTAGAAACCGGCCGTTATGATCGGTAATGCCGATAACGCGGCGCCCCCGACCAGGAAGCAGGTGTAGACCAGCGGGATGCGCTTACGCAAGCCACCCATTTTGAAAATGTTCTGCTCATGATGGCACGCCAGGATCACGGAACCGGAAGAGAGGAACAACAACGCTTTAAAGAAAGCATGGGTCATCAGGTGAAAAATCGCCGCATCCCAGGCCTGTACACCTAAGGCCAGGAACATATAGCCAATCTGGCTCATGGTCGAATAGGCGAGTACCCGTTTGATATCTGTCTGAACCAGTGCTGCAAATCCTGCCAGCACCAGGGTAATAGCCCCGATAATCCCGACCAGATGCAGCACTTCCGGCGTCAGCAGAAACAGCCCATGCGTCCGGGCAATTAAATAGACCCCCGCGGTGACCATTGTTGCCGCATGGATCAGTGCGGATACCGGGGTCGGACCCGCCATCGCATCCGCAAGCCAGGTTTGCAGAGGTAACTGTGCCGATTTACCGACCGCACCGCCCAGTAACATCAGTGTCGCCCACTCAAGCAGGTGATTATTGGCGGCAAAGTGTTCCGGCGCCAGAGCGGCCATCTCCCGGAAATTCAGCGTACCCAACTGGTTGTAGAGGATAAACAGGCCAATGGCGAGAAAGACATCCCCGATGCGGGTGATGATAAATGCTTTCATCGCGGCTTTACCGTTATCCGGATTGGTGTAATAGAAACCAATCAGCAGATAAGAGCACAGCCCTACCCCTTCCCAGCCCAGATACATCAGCATCAGGTTATCCGCCAGTACCAGAACGACCATACTGGCGATAAACAGGTTGGTGTAGGCGAAGAAACGCGAATAGCCCTCTTCACCACGCATATACCAGGAGGCAAACATATGGATCAGAAAACCCACCCCGGTCACCACCGACAGCATGGTCATCGACAGTCCATCCAGCGTCAGACTGACCTGAATATTGAACTGTCCGACCTGCATCCAGGTCCAGAGCGGTTGCTGATAGAGCGCTTCACCGTGCGCAAAAAAATCGATGCCGGCATACAGAGTCACCAGAGCCGCCAGTCCGACAGATCCTACCCCCACCGTGGCGGAGACATTTTCTGACCAGCGGCCCCGGGAGAATGCCAGCAACAGGAAACCCAGCAGTGGCAATAAAATAGTTAAATAGAGAAGGTTCATCCGCGCATCTCACTCACTGAATCGATATTCAGGGTCTGACGACGACGATGTAATTGCAGCAATAAGGCCAGTCCGATGCTGGCTTCTGCCGCCGCGAGACTGATGGCCAGAATATACATCACCTGACCGTCTGCCTGCCCCCAGCAACTTCCCGCCACCACCAGCGCCAGCGCAGCGGCATTGATCATAATTTCCAGACCAATCAGCATAAACAGCAGATTACGCCGGACGATCAGCGAGGTCAGTCCGAGTACGAAAAGAATTGCTGCAAGGATCAGTCCGTGTTGCAGAGGTATCATATCTGTTCCTCCCTGTTAGCCTGCACTGAGTCATCTGTAAGGTTACTTAATACTTCACCACGGCGTTCTTCACGACCAATGTGGTAGGCCACCACCACACCGGCCAGCAGTAACATGGATGCCAGTTCCACCGCCAGGACATACGGGCCGAACAGACTGATCCCCACCGCTTTAGCGGCGATCACGGTTCCGTCGATCCCCTGATCATTAACCGTACTGATCGCATGGATCATCGCTATCAGTAACAATAAGGCAATAACGCCGGGGCCGATCCACAACGAGGGTTTCAGCCATTCCTGTTCCTGCTTTTGCTGAGCCTTGCCCAGATTAAGCATCATCACCACAAAGACAAACAGCACCATAATGGCCCCGGCATAGACGATGATTTCCAGTGCTCCGGCAAAATAAGCCCCCAGGGAGAAAAATACCCCGGCCACGGCCAGTAAAGAGATGATCAGGTACAGTAAGGCATGTACAGGATGCGTATGAGTAATCACCCTGAGTGTGGTTAACACTGCCACCGCCCCGCAAAAGTAAAACGCGAATTCCATGCCCGACTCCTTAGGGTAATAAGCCTTTAACGTCGATAGGTTTGGCTTCGTTTTCGGCGGAACCTTTTTCTTTACCGGTGATCGCCATACCGGCCATACGATAAAAATTGTATTCCGGATATTTGCCTGGCCCTGAAATCAGCAAATCCTCTTTCTCGTACACCAGATCCTGACGCCTGAATTCACCCAGCTCGAAATCGGGCGTTAACTGGATAGCCGTGGTCGGACAGGCTTCTTCGCAAAGACCGCAAAAGATGCAACGCGAGAAGTTGATACGAAAAAATTCGGGGTACCAGCGTCCGTCGGCCATCTCCGCTTTTTGCAGGGAAATACATCCCACCGGACAGGCCACCGCGCACAGGTTACAGGCAACACAGCGTTCTTCTCCGTCCGGGTCACGGGTCAGGACAATCCGTCCCCGATAGCGCGGAGGCAGATAAACCGGCTCCTCCGGATACATCTGTGTTTCACGTTTAGCAAAGGCATGCATCCCTATCATCCAGATACTCCGTACCTGGGTCGCAAAGCCTGTCGCAATTTCTTTGATTTTCACGGTGCTACTCCTTACTGCGCGTTGAACAGGATCACTGCGGCAGTCACCAGCAGATTCAACAGCGTCAACGGCAAACAGACTTTCCAGCCGAACGACATGACCTGGTCATAGCGCGGACGAGGCAGTGCGGCGCGGATCAGAATAAACATCATCATGAAGAAGGCAGTTTTAAGGGCAAACCAGACGAAGGGAGGCAGCCAGGGACCAAGCCAGCCGCCAAAGAATAAGGTAACAATCAGCGCAGAAACTGTCGTGATAGCCACATATTCACCGACAAAGAACAACCCGAACTTCATCCCAGCATATTCGATATGATAACCATCCGCCAGTTCCTGCTCGGCTTCGGGCTGGTCAAACGGATGGCGGTGACAGACCGCCACTCCGGCAATACAGAAGGTAATAAAGCCAAGGAACTGCGGGATGATATTCCACAAATGGGCCTGGCTGTTGACGATATCAGACATATTGAATGATCCCGCCTGCGCCACCACGCCCATCAGGGAAAGTCCCAGAAAAACCTCATAACTCAGGGTCTGGGCAGAGGCACGCATCGCCCCCAGCAGGGAGTATTTATTATTACTTGACCAGCCGGCAAACAGCACCGCATACACCGCCAGTCCGGCCATCATCAGGAAAAACAGTAAACCGATATTCAGGTCGGTTACCATCCAGCCCGGGGCGACCGGGATGATGGCAAAGGCCAGCAGTAACGCCACAAAAGCAATCACCGGTGCCAGGGTAAAAATAACGCGATCCGTAAAGGGCGGCACCCAGTCTTCTTTGAAGAACATTTTAATCATGTCTGCGGCCAGCTGCAGAGAGCCGCCCCAGCCGACACGGTTTGGCCCGTAACGGTTCTGGAACAATCCAAGCAGCCGGCGTTCTGCAAAACTCATAAACGCCCCGCAGACCACCACGACCAGCAGGATCACCACCGACTTAATGACCTGGACAATGACTGCTTCCGCTTCAGGGGTAAACCAGCTCATTGTGCTGCCTCCTGCAGTTTATCAATGGTTGCACCAGACAGGAACGGCGGGATCCCCGGCAAGCCTAAGGGCAGACCTACCTGCCCCGCGGGTAACTGTGCAGAAAACCGGACCGGCAACACCAGCGTTTCTCCGCAACATTGCAGCTCCAGCCGGGCCCCTTCATTAACGCCCAGGGTAGCGGCGTCTGACGGATGAAGCACCACGAAGGCCTCGGTCATGCGCTCACGGAAAACGGCTGAACGCTGGGACAATTCGTCACTGCCGAACAGACGATACAGTGGCGCGACCTGCCAGCCCTCAGGGGCACGTTGACCCGGCACCGGGAACCAGGGCAGTTGCCCTGCGGCAGGCTCAATCAGCCTGACACCCGGGTCCCCGTGTCGCAGATGTCCGCCCACTTCATCCTGAAACTTATTCCAGGCCTGAGGCGAGTTCCAGCCCGGCGCCCAGGCGAAAGGTACCTGCGAGCGAGGTGCCTCTGGCTGGTTGTTCCCTTCCATGGAAAAAGCGAACATGGTGTCTTTGTCCTGAGGCTGACGTGGTTCATGGACACTGATATTGGCCCGCATCGCCGTACGGCCACTGGAGCGATGAGGAGAGCGGGCCAGTTTTTGGCCGCGGATCCGAAAAGAGGCATCGGGTGCAGCATCCCTGATGGCCGCCAGCTGCGGTTGCTGCACAATCACGGACTCAATCACATGATCCAGCTGTGACCAGTCGGTTTTACGGCTTTCCAGCACCGCGTGCAGTGAGTGCAGCCAGCGCCAGCTTTCAGAAATCAGTACAGTGTTGTCGTAGAAGGCCGGATCAAAGACCTGGAAGAAGCGCTGTGCCCGGCCTTCATTGTTCACAAGGGTGCCGTCGGCTTCAGCAAAACTGGCGGCAGGTAACACGAAACCGGCTTTTTCCAGCGTCGCCGTCTGCTGGTGATCAACCACGATGACCTGCCGGCAGACACTCAGAGCCTCATCTACCAGCGCACGCGGCGCATTGCGGTACAGATCATTTTCCATAATCACGACCGCATCAGCTTCGCCGCGGCGCAGTTGATCCAGTACCGGCTCAAGAGGCTGTCCGCCCAGCATCGCCAGACCCAGGCTATTCGCCCGGGGGACCAGCAAGGTCAGCCCTACGTCTGCGCCGGTATTTTTCAGCGCACGCGCCACATTGGCCGCCGCCTCGATCATGGCGGGCGATCCGGAGTGTGTCCCGGAAATAATCAATGGTTTCTTTGCACCGGTCAGCGCCTGAACGACAACGTCCAGTTTCCCCTCCAGTGCGCTATCGATACCTTCTGCGGCCGGTGCTGCGCTGTCGATAGCATGGGCAATCGCAAAGCCGACACGGGCCTGCTCAGCCACCGGTGCGCGATAACTCCAGGCCGCAATATCATCCAGCCGGGTTTCATCAACATGGGTGATAAACAGCGGATGTTTCGCATGCTGACCAATATTCAGGATGGCCGCTATCTGCCAGTCCGCCACTTTCTGGGCTGCTGCCATTTCACGGGCTTTACCTTTCACGGCCTGACGTACCGAAAGTGCGATACGGGCACCGACCTGTGTCAGATCCTCACCGAGCACCAGAATGGCATCGTAGTCTTCAATCTCCCGCAATGACGGCGTGTAAATACCGCTTTCGCGCAGTACCTGAAGTACCTGCATTACATTCTGATGTTCCTGGCTGGCCATGCCCGTAGAAAAGTTTTCTGCCCCCACCAGTTGCTGTAACGCAAAGTTACTTTCAATGCTGGCCCGGGCAGAACCGATACCGACCACTTTTCCGGCCTGACGCAATACATCCGCAACGGCATTCACTGCCTGTGTGGCATCCATCGTCACCGGATTATCACCACGGCGCTGCCAGGGATGACGGGGCCTGTCTTTCAGATTGACATACCCGTAACCAAAGCGGCCACGGTCACACAGAAAATAGTGGTTTACGCTGCCATTAAAGCGGTTTTCAATACGCCGTAACTCCCCGTAACGTTCGCCGGGGCTGGTATTACAACCCACGCTGCATTGCTGACAAATGCCGGGTGCAAACTGCATGTCCCACTTACGGTTGTAGCGTTCAGAATGGGTTTTATCGGTAAAGACCCCGGTCGGGCAGACTTCCACCAGATTGCCGGAAAATTCACTTTCCAGTGTGCCGTCCTGCGGGCGTCCGAAATACACATTATCATGCGCACCGTACACGCCAAGATCGGTGCCGCCGGCATAATCTTTGTAGTAACGGACACAGCGATAGCAGGCAATACAGCGGTTCATTTCGTGAGAGATAAACGGCCCGAGATCCTGATTCTGATGTGTCCGCTTAGTGAAACGATACCGCCGGAAGCTGTGGCCGGTCATCACGGTCATATCCTGAAGGTGACAGTTACCCCCCTCTTCACACACCGGACAATCGTGCGGATGGTTAGTCATTAACCATTCCACCACACTTTCACGGAATTCTTTTGCTTCTCCATCGTCAATGGAGATAAAGGTGCCGTCCGCCGCGGGCGTCATGCAGGACATAACCAGCCGTCCACGGGTATCTTCGGCATTCTGATATTGCTTTACCGCACACTGGCGGCAAGCCCCCACGCTGCCCAGCGCCGGGTGCCAGCAAAAATAAGGAATATCCAGCCCCAGTGACAGACACGCCTGTAACAGATTGTCTGCCCCGTTTACTTCATATTCTTTACCGTCTACATGGATTGTAGCCATAGTGAACATGCTTCCGTAAGGCTCGTGCAGGCACGAGCGTTAGACACAGTACTTATAATTTTTGTTGGTCAACCGGCTCTGACCGCGATTGCGATAAGAGAAACTCAGTTACCAGCGTGCTTTCAAAAGGTTAGGCTGGATCCCCGCAATACTGCGGACATTCCCGAAGACCTGTGGTGCAATACCTGCTTCAAACTCTTCACGAAAATATTTGATGGCGCTTTGCAGCGGTTCGACCGCTCCCGGCGCGTGGGCACAGAAGGTTTTACCCGGCCCCAGTTGACGACACAACTGCTGCAGAGTTTCGATATCGCCCGGCTGGCCCTTGCCCTGTTCCAGCGCCCGCAGGATTTTGACACTCCAGGGCAATCCGTCCCGACAGGGCGTACACCAGCCACAGGATTCACGGGCAAAAAATTCTTCCAGGTTACGGACCAGAGACACCATATTAATTTCGTGATCCACCGCCATCGCCAGGGCCGTGCCCAGTCGGCTGCCGGCTTTACCGATACTGGCAAACTCCATTGGCAGATCCAGATGACTTTCGGTCAGAAAATCCGTCCCGGCACCGCCGGGTTGCCAGGCTTTGAAACGCAACCCGTCCCGCATCCCCCCGGCATAATCTTCCAGGATTTCGCGGGCCGTGATGCCGAAAGGCAGCTCCCACACGCCGGGATGCTTAACCCGGCCGGAGAAGCCCATCATTTTGGTGCCGGCGTCCTCACTGCCGGAGATCCCTTTGTACCAGTCGACCCCGTTAGCGAGGATTGCCGGAACATTGGATAGCGTTTCTACGTTGTTAACACAGGTCGGTTTCCCCCAGACTCCGGCCGACGCCGGGAATGGCGGTTTGGAACGGGGGTTCGCTCGCCGGCCTTCCAGGGAGTTGATCAGGGCGGTTTCTTCACCACAGATGTAACGACCGGCCCCGGTATGGACGATAAGTTCGAAGCTGAAGCCCGTCCCCAGAATATTTTCACCGAGATAACCCGCCGCTTTGGCTTCTTCTATCGCCCGCCGCAGATGCACTGCCGCTTCAATATATTCACCGCGCAGGAAGATATATCCGCGGTAAGCTTTCAGCGCAAACGCACTGATCAGCATGCCTTCCACCAGCTGATGTGGCATCTGCTCCATCAGTAAGCGGTCTTTGTAGGTGCCTGGTTCCATCTCATCTGCATTACAGAGCAGATAACGGATATTCATCGATTCATCTTTCGGCATCAGGCTCCATTTCAGACCGGTCGAGAACCCGGCCCCTCCACGGCCTTTCAGCCCTGAGTCTTTCACCTGTGCGACGATCTCTTCCGGCGCCAGGCTTTTCAGCGCTTTTTCCGCGCCGGCATACCCGTTTTTGCTACGGTATTCCTCTAACCAGACCGGTTGCTGGTCATCCCGCATACGCCAGGTCAGCGGATGGGTTTCCGCCGTACGAATGATCGTTTTTACACTCATGGGTACTGCTCCAGTAATGTCGCAATCGCTTCCGGCGTCAGATGAACATGGGTCTGCTCACCGACCATCATGACCGGCCCCTTATCACAATTCCCCAGGCAGCAGGTAGGCAGCAGAGTGAAGCGACCGTCAGGGGTTGTCTGACCGGGTTTAATCTTCAGTTGCTGCTCCAGTGCGGCCTGTATCCCCTGATAACCGGTGATATGGCAGACGACGCTGTCACAATAGCGGATCACATGGCGGCCAACCGGCTGCCGGTAAATCTGGCTGTAAAACGTCGCCACACCTTCGACATCACTGGCCGGGATCCCCAGCACATCAGCGATCGCCCCGATAGCTCCGTCAGGAACCCATCCCCGCTGCTTCTGAACAATTTTCAGCGCTTCGATGGAGGCGGCACGGGCATCTTCATAATGGTGTTTTTCATGTTCTATCGCCTGACGTTCTTCCCCACTCAGGGAAAAAACCTGTTCAGGTTCAACCGTCTTAATGGTTATGTTTTGCTCATTCATCATTAGCGATCCACGTCAGACATAACAAAATCAATACTGCCCAGATAAACAATCAGATCCGACACCAGGCTGCCACGGATCACCGAAGGTATTTGCTGCAAATGCGGGAAACTCGGTGTTCTTACCCGGGTGCGATAGCTCATCGTGCTGCCATCACTGGTCAGGTAATAACTGTTGATCCCTTTGGTGGCCTCAATCATCTGGAAAGATTCATTGGCCGGCATGACCGGGCCCCAGGAAACCTGCAGGAAATGGGTGATCAGCGTTTCGATGTGCTGCAATGTGCGCTCTTTCGGCGGAGGCGTCGTCAGTGGGTGGTCTGCTTTAAACGGCCCGGCAGGCATGTTATTCAGGCACTGCTCCAGGATCCTCAGTGACTGCCACATCTCTTCCATTTTCAGCATGACACGGCTGTAAGCATCGCTGATGCCATCACCAACCGGGATGTCGAAATCGAAATTCTCATACCCGGAATACGGACGCCATTTGCGGACATCAAAATCGAGACCGGTGGCCCGTAATGCCGCGCCGGTGGTACCCCACTCCAGAGCTTCCTGCAGGTTATATGCCGCCACCCCTTTTGAACGTCCTACCAGCACGGAGTTACGCAGTGCGGCTTTGTCATACTCTTTCAGCCGTTTTGGCATCCAGTCCAGAAATTCACGTAACAGTCGTTCCCAACCTTTTGGCAGATCATGAGCAACACCGCCGATGCGGAACCAGGCCGGGTGCATACGAAATCCGGTAATCGCTTCGACAACATCGTAAATTTTCTGTCTGTCCGTGAAGGCAAAGAACACCGGCGTCATCGCACCGACATCCTGAATAAAGGTGGAGATGTACAGCAGATGGCTATTGATCCTGAACAGCTCTGAAAGCATCACGCGGATCACGTCGACCTTTTCCGGGACCGTGATCCCCGCCAGTTTTTCGACAGCCAGCACATAAGGCATTTCATTGACGCACCCGCCCAGATACTCGATACGATCGGTATAGGGGATATAGCTGTGCCAGGATTGACGCTCGGCCATTTTTTCGGCACCACGATGGTGATAGCCAATATCCGGAACGCAATCGACGATCTCTTCGCCATCCAGTTGCAGAATAATACGGAACGCACCATGCGCTGAGGGGTGGTTCGGGCCAAGGTTCAGGAACATAAAATCTTCATTCCTGCCACCCCGCTTCATGCCCCACTCTTCGGGATTAAAGGTCAGCGCCTCCATCTCCAGATCTTCTTTCGCTTTAGTCAGTGAAAAAGGATCAAACTCAGTGGCCCGGGCGGGATAATCCTTACGCAGCGGATGCCCGGTCCAGGTCTGTGGCATCATGATGCGGGTCAGATGCGGATGTCCGTTAAACGTTATCCCGAACATCTCCCAGGTCTCGCGCTCATACCAGTTCGCATTCGGGAAGACAGGGATCAATGTCGGTAAATTCAGATCATTTTCCGCAAGAGCAACCTTCAGCATAATGTCGCGGTTACGCCCTATCGATAACAGATGATAGAACACCGAAAAGTCTGCGGCCGGAAGCCCCTGCCGATGGGTACGTAAACGCTCATCCACGCCGTGCAGATCATAGAGCATGACATACGGCTCAGGGAGTTTGCGCAAAAAGGTGACGACATCCGTGAGTTGTTCACGGGGAACCCAGACAACCGGAATACCGGTGCGGGTGGGCTGAACAGTAAAGGCATCCGGGCCAAAACGATTACGCAGTTCACCGATGACGGGATCATCAAGATGATCACGGGTTTGCCATGAGGGCTGAACGGAGTCGTGCGTGTTCAAATCAGTCATATGATATTCACCATGCCGGCCTGTTTCAGGCACTAATAAGATGACATCAGGATGGTATCCGGCGGGATTATGACTCTAAAAGCGCCATACATATTCATCCATAAGTAACCGGCTCAGATTTCGTCCGGGGTACGTAAATTGGTCACAGCAATGCGTTCACCGCGCTTTCTTTCCCGCTCAGAAGGCATATTGGCACGATACACGCCCTGGTCTCCGACCACCCAGGACAACGGACGGCGCTCTTTGCCGATAGATTCCTGAAGCAGTAATAGCGCCTGCATATAGGCTTCGGGACGTGGCGGACACCCGGGGATATACACATCAACGGGCAGGAACTTATCGACTCCCTGAACCACGGAATAGATGTCGTACATACCGCCGGAGTTAGCACAAGCCCCCATAGAGATCACCCATTTCGGTTCCAGCATCTGGTCATACAATCGCTGGATAACCGGGGCCATTTTGGTAAATGGCGTACCGGCAATGACCATAAAATCAGCCTGACGCGGTGAAGCACGCATGACTTCAGCCCCGAAGCGGGCAACATCATGTACGGCGGTAAAAGAGGTTGTCATTTCGACATAGCAACAGGAAAGCCCGAAGTTATAAGGCCAGAGCGAGTTCTTTCTTCCCCAGTTCACCATATCGTGCAGGGCATGTTCGAGTTTCCCCATATACACGCTGCGATGGACATGCTGTTCAAGCGGATCCGTGACGATTTCCTGTTTTTGCAGGGGATAGCGATCGTTTTCACCGTTATTTTCGGGGTCTATGCGGGTCAGCGTATAGTCCATTTCAATGCCTCGCTGTTACTGCTTTTCTGAGGGGGTATGATGCTGACGAGTGGCCGTAACGACCGGAATCCGGCGACGCGCCGGTGCCCAGTCAAGCGCACCGATCCGTGCCAGATAGACAAGGCCCGCCAGCAATACCAGAATAAAAATTGCCGCTTCTGCAAATCCTATCCAACCGCTTTCCCGCACGGAGGCAGACCATGCATAGAGAAACAGGGCTTCAACATCGAAAATGACGAAGAACATCGCCACGAGATAGAATTTTGCGGACAACCGCAGTTGAGTGTTGCCGACCGGCGCAATACCCGATTCGAAAGGTGTATCCTTGTATCTGGCCTTTGCCCTGCCCCCCAATAACCAGCCCCCGGCCAGCATGAAGATGCATAAACCTATAGCAATGACGACAAACACAACGAATGCCCAATGATGTGCAATTACTTCCGTAGCTGTTGACATACTCTTGCTTACTCACGAAATGTGTTTCAGGTGACCGGCAATGACACGCCCCCCATCAACACAAAAATTCAGGAAAAGGAGATAAGCCCGATAAAAATTGCTCAGCCGGCTTGATATCCATAGCTTTTTAGGGGTTTTACCCTCTTAGTAAACCTTTTGTCAACCTTTACATATTTAAATTAAATAGTAGGAAACATACGAAACATATTATTAACAATTAGTGCACCCGGGTCGACCTGAAAATTGTCTTTATGGCCCGTCGGTGCCGGAGAACGGCTAACTCTGGACGAAGTGTTTAAATTTTGGTCTAAACACCTACATTCTGGCAGGTCTTTGGTTATTTTCCTGTCAGGCGGGTGATTTTTTTTTGATCAGGAACAGCCTTACGGTCTGAGTGTTCAAAAATCAAACAGAATGAGAGGGGGCGGGGGGCAGGAAACAGCAGTGAGAGGGAATAAAAAAAGACCCGCGCGTTACCGGGCAGGTCTTTTGTCCGGAAAGAAAGGGATAACGGCTGTATTTAATCCGCCGCAATATCTTCAGCAACTTCAGGTATGTCTTCAGACATCTCTGCCGGCGGATGTGAAGGATCCGCTAACGGCCTGAGTACATTAAACACCGACTGCAGCAATTCGTTTTCTGTCGCCTCTTTGCGACATAACAAATATTGCGTATCCGGTAACTGGGGTAAATACTCTGCACTTCCAAGCACCCGCACATCCGGGCCAATCATCTCTGCAGGACGCGCGGTTGCCCCGAGTCCGGATTTCACGGCGACTTTAACGGCAGACAGGGACGCCGCAACATAAGAGATGCGCCACGGCATACCGATTTTATCCAGATGTTCAATGGCCATTTCACGAAACGGGTTCGGTTCATCCTGTAATACCAGCGGTAAGGCTTCACCATGGCGGAACGCATAATCGGCTGCACAAAACCACAGCGTCGGTGATGTACGCAGTACCTGACTGACCACATCGCCAAACGCTTTCGTGGCCAGCACCAAATCAACTTCTTCCCGCTCCAGCATGGCAAAGATATCTTCGGGCGGATTGATACGGATATCGATAGTCAGCTTAGGATAGAGTGTGGTGATCCGGTTAAGTACATAAGGTAACAGCGTTTCCGCGGTATCTTCCGTTACCCCTATCGTCAGAATGCCCTGAACATTGCTGTACATCAGCGATGCACAGGCCTCATCATTAAAGCGCAGGATTTTTCGGGCATAACCGAGTAGCTGAATCCCGTGCTCTGTCAGCAACTTATTGCGACCATGGCGGGCAAAAAGTTCTTTTCCTACCAGTTGTTCCAGTCGTTGCATTTGCTGACTGACTGCAGATTGAGTGCGACAGACCGCTGCAGCTGCCGCTGCAAATGTATTCAGGTCCGCTACAGCCACAAAGGTTCTTAAAAGATCAAGATCCAGATTCATTATCGGGGGATTAATATTTGTCATATTTTATAGTCACTTATAGGATTTTATTGCTACTGCCCTGGTGTTACTTCAAAGAACCTGCCAATAGACAGGATATAAATAAAATTTTTTATCATTGCGCGAAAAGGGTGGTTTATCGTCAGTACTGATGACGAAACTGCGGCAGTTTCGCCTAAACAACCTCACTTTGATCGTGCTCTCCGGCCTCAGACACCTGCAAAGGGCCGTTATTCCGGAAACAAATTAAAAATATTCGCAGGCCCGCAGTCCCCTCCTCTTTTACAGTATTTCAGAAGGTACATCCTGCCTTTTAATTTGTTAATTATACTTAATCATTTTTAGCAGAGAATTGGAATTTTTTTTATATAAAATTACACAAATTTTGACCTGCTTCATATTCAGGGAACTTTACTTAAAGGGTAATTATCTCCGTCAGGTCCTATTATGTGCTGGCAACAGAGGTAAATATTCTATCATATTGTTTTTAAACTGTGATTTTCCTATTCTATTAATTGTCACCTATCGGAAATTATTAATAGTTAACAGAAATATCTCAATTAACGATTAATGACGAATACTATTTAAGATATTTCTCATCTCTGCAGGAAAAATGAAACCGATTTCAGTTTTAAATTATTAATAAGTTCCTGCGAATAATTTTCTCTACAGCATAAAATTATTTTGAGATGAGTTAATTTTATTCGATTCAATTTGTGGCTATTAAATCTGAATTTTCAACAGAATAAAAAACCAACTTATTGATCAAATACAGATTTAAACACCAAAAACCAACATAAAACCAACACTTTATAACATTAAAAGTATTGATATACGCCAAAAGTCGCTAAAATTCACCTTAACCCTTCTTTTAGGGTGACCAGAAGCGTACATTTATAGGCTTCACTGTCGGGCAAATACACGGACTCTGCTGTCCAGGGCGATTGTAATGACTACTAAAATTGAAAAATCCGCAAAACTTGATAACGTTTGTTATGACATCCGAGGTCCGGTACTCAAAGAGGCCCGCCGCCTCGAAGAAGAAGGCAACAAAGTCCTTAAACTGAACATCGGCAACCCTGCCCCGTTCGGCTTCGAGGCTCCGGACGAAATTCTGGTCGATGTGATTAAACATCTCCCCACCTCACAGGGCTATTGTGATTCAAAGGGACTGTATTCTGCCCGCAAAGCGATTATGCAGCATTACCAGGCTCGCGGGATGCGTGATGTCACCGTTGAAGATATTTATATCGGTAACGGTGTGTCAGAGCTGATCGTGCAGTCAATGCAGGCTTTACTGAACACGGGGGATGAAATGCTGGTCCCTGCGCCGGATTATCCGCTCTGGACGGCGTCAGTCTCCCTCTCCAGCGGCAAAGCCGTCCACTACCTGTGTGATGAATCTGCAGGCTGGTTCCCGGACCTGGATGATATCCGTGCAAAGATTACACCAAGAACCCGCGGTATTGTCATCATTAACCCGAATAACCCGACCGGTGCAGTATACAGCAAAGAACTGTTACTGGAGATCGTCGAGATCGCTCGTCAGCATAACCTGATCATTTTCGCCGATGAGATCTACGATAAGATCCTCTACGATGAAGCACAGCATCACTCCATCGCGGCGCTGGCACCTGACCTGCTCACGGTGACATTTAACGGTCTGTCCAAGACGTATCGCGTAGCCGGATTCCGCCAGGGCTGGATGGTACTTAACGGGCCGAAAAAGCATGCCAAGGGATATATAGAAGGCCTGGAAATGCTGGCCTCTATGCGTTTGTGCGCCAACGTGCCTGCACAACATGCTATCCAGACAGCGCTGGGGGGATATCAGAGTATCAGCGAGTTTATTGTTCCTGAAGGACGCCTTTACCAGCAACGTGAACGCGCCTGGGAAATGATCAATGATATTCCGGGAGTCAGTTGCGTAAAACCACAGGGCGCACTTTATATGTTCCCGCGCATTGATCCGAAAAAGTTTAACCTGCACGATGATCAGAAAATGGTGCTGGACTTTTTATTGCAGGAAAAAGTCTTGCTGGTACAAGGCAGTGCATTTAACTGGCCATGGCCGGATCATGTGCGTATTGTGACTCTGCCACGCGTCGATGACCTGGAAATGGCCATCAGTAAGTTCGGACGTTTTCTGGAGCACTATCACCAGTAACCTGCCGGCCTTCGCTTTCTGCCAGTGACGGGGGGCTCCCCCCGTTCTGCGGGTTGTGCGGATCATCCGGTGGACGCGCAATCCGGAACTCCCCCTCCCCCCTCTTTACTGCACCAGGAACATGACTGATGAAATTTCAAAGTACTTTTATGGCCTGGATAACCCGTATGCCTCTGATAAAACGCTGGGCATTAATGCATTGCGTACAGAAAGAGAATGTGGCTGAACATAGTCATCAGGTCGCGGTTATCGCCCACTTACTGACCGTCATCGGTAATACCCGCTATAACAATCCCCTGGATCCGGATCGCGCCGCAGTGATTGCCCTGTATCATGAAGTCTCTGAAACAAAGCTGCAGGACATCAATTCTAAAACGAAATATCATAATCCGCAGTTTACTCAGGCGTTTAAGCAACTGGAAACCCTGGCTGAACAGGAATGCATCGAAACCCTGCCGGAAGATTTACGCGAACGTTTCTCCGGACTGATTATTCAGAAGAATGTCGACCCACGCTATAAAGCCATTGTTAAAGCTGCAGATATCCTGTCAGCCTATATTAAGGCATTGAATGAACTTCGTTTTCATAATGATGAGTTCATCCATGTCAAAGAAGGGCTGGAATCGCGCATCAGCGAGTTACGCCGGGAAATGCCAGAGGTGGATGACTTTATGGAAATATTTTGTGCCAGCTGCACCACAACGCTGGATAAAATCTCTGAACACTATCAGTAACCGATCCATGCAGGCAGTCAGGAACCGGCAGGGGTGACTGTTAACTGACACTGCCCGTTCCCTGAACAGTCAGCGTTAATTTTGCCAGTTACGGTTTACCCCGGGGCGGTGTCATACCTTCCGTCTGACCGGTTTCACGCAGCTCAATCCGGGGAATTCATCCCGAATAAATACCTCCGGCCACCAGTCCCTGTCAGGGCAGGTCAGAGATCATCCAGGAAAGTCTTATCCAGCTGCCGGAAAGCCCTTTTCAGTAAATCCGCCAGCGACTGATAAGTCGGTTCACCGTCAGGAATAGCGGTGGGTTGTCCTGCCTGCTCAAGTTTAGTGCGCACGGAATGATACCATTGCAGCAATGTCGGAGGCAGCGGCTTCATGGCTCGTTTACCCATCCACCATAATCCCTGAACCGGCAGGCTACATGCAAAAAGCGCACTGGCAACCGCGGGGCCGGTTTGTGCATGGAGGGCAATTTGCCAGCAAAGGGTAAACACGGCGACGGGCGGCATAAAGCGGATACCAAAGCGAATCGCCTTTCCGATGCGATGTTCCGGAAACACCGGGCTCAGGCGCTTGTCATTGGGCCAGGTATTCATATAGTGTTGTCCGCGCTTAAGCACACCGAACCAGTTAACATTGCCCGTATTACTCATACCGGTACCTCAGATAACAATCTAACGTGCAAAAAATTTTAATCCCACGCAGATAAAGAGTAAAATTTAGCATAATTTTCAATAAGACAGGGGCTTATTAGCACCCTGTGATAAATTGTAGCCATTAAAGCATGACACGTAAGCGTAGCCACTCAAAAAAACAGGTAAAAATAACTAATTTTTTTGAGTGGGGACAATTTTTTAATTCAGCAGGCTGTTTATCATGAACATGTCAGCTTTCATGGGTTACATTAACGTCTTATTACGTTGTTCATCACCACTTTAAACAAATAGGTGCTTCCATGTCGAGTAAGTTAGTTCTGGTTCTCAACTGCGGCAGTTCTTCCCTCAAGTTTGCTATTATAAATCCGGAGAATGGTGATGAATATCTTTCCGGATTAGCGGAATGCTTTAACCTGCCCGAAGCCCGCATAAAATGGAAACAGGAAAGCGGTAAACAGGAGGCGGCTCTGGGAGCGGGGGCTGCGCACAGTGAAGCGCTGAATTTTATTGTCGGGCAAATCCTCAGTCAGCAGCCGGAACTCTCAGCGCAAATCGTGGCCATTGGCCACCGTATTGTTCATGGCGGAGAGCGGCTGACTCAGTCCATTTTAATCGATGACCAGGTCATCGAAGAAATCAAAAATGCATCCTGTTTTGCACCGCTGCACAATCCGGCCCACCTTATCGGTATCGCCGAAGCCCTGAAGAACTTCCCGCACCTGGCCTCTAAAAATGTGGCCGTGTTCGATACGGCATTTCATCAGACTATGCCTGAGTCTTCTTATCTGTATGCACTGCCCTATCAGCTTTACACAGAGCACGGGGTACGCCGTTATGGTGCACACGGAACCAGCCATTATTACGTTTCTCTGGAAGCCGCAAAAATGCTGGAAACCCCACCAGAGTCGCTGAATATTATTACCTGCCATCTGGGTAATGGCGGTTCTGTCACCGCTATCCGGGGCGGAAAAAGCGTGGATACGTCAATGGGGTTGACGCCTCTGGAAGGGCTGGTCATGGGCACCCGTAGCGGCGATATCGACCCTGCGATTATTTTCTTCCTGCATGATAGCCTGGGAATGAGTACCGATCAGATCAACACCCTGCTGACCAAAGAGTCCGGTTTACTGGGACTGACCGGGGTCACTAATGATTTCCGCTTTGTCGAAGAAAATTACCAGCATCAGGAAGAAGCCAGACGGGCGATGGAAGTCTTCTGTCACCGGCTGGCGAAATACATCGGTGCCTATACCTCCCTGATGGAAGGCCGTCTGGATGCGGTCGTATTTACCGGCGGTATTGGTGAAAATGCCGCAACGGTCCGTGAATTGACCATGAAAAAACTGGCATTGCTGAATTTCGATGTCGACCATGACCGTAACCTGGAAGCCCGTTTTGGTCAGGCCGGGTTTATCAACAAGCCAGGCACCCGCCCGGTACTTGTCATCCCGACCAATGAAGAACTTGTCATTGCCCGCGATGCCGCACGCCTGACCGCCTGAATGAACTCGTCTGCCGCCAGCACAGTCTGGCGGTCTTTTTTACAGATCTGATAAACGCAGAGAGGCCGCAAGTGTCCCGCACAATTATGCTTATTCCGACCGGCACCAGTGTCGGCCTGACCAGTGTCAGCCTGGGAGTCATTCGTGCGATGGAGCGTAAAGGAATGCGTCTTAGCATTTTTAAACCCATCGCCCAGCCCCGTTCTAATGCTGATGCAGAAGATCATACCACTGCGATTGTCCGTCATAACTTCGCAATACCTGCCGCCGAACCCCTGAATATGTCTTACGTCGAAAATCTTCTGGGTGCGGACCAGCAGGATGTTTTGATGGAAGAAATTATTGCCCGCTTTCATGATAACACCCGTGATGCAGAAGTCGTGCTGGTTGAAGGACTGGTACCGGTCCGTAAACATGAATTTGCCAACGCACTGAACTTTGAAATTGCCCGCACGCTGAATGCCGAGATCATTTTTGTGATGTCACCCGGCAATGATTCTGCGGCACAATTGAAAGAACGTCTGGAGTTTATTCAGAACAGTTTCGGTGGCAAAAAAAATAAACAAATCAAAGGGGTTATCTTTAATAAACTTCATGCCCCGCTCGACGAGCAGGGCCGCACACGCCCGGATCTGTCAGAATTTTTTGAAGATCCAACCGAAACGAAGATTGCCCCTGTCGATATTGACGAACTGAAGGCACAAAGCCCGTTACCGGTGATGGGCATTATCCCCTGGAATTTCGAACTGATTGCGACCCGTGCTATCGATATGTGTCGTCATCTGAATGCCCGTATCGTCAATGAAGGAGACATCAACACCCGACGAATTAAGTCAGTCACCTTCTGTGCCCGCAGCCTGCCCCATATGCTTGAACTTTTCCGTCCGGGGTCATTACTGGTCACCTCCGCTGACCGGCCGGATGTGCTGGTCTCAGCGTGTCTGGCGGCGATGAATGGGGTAGAGCTCGGGGCTATCCTGCTGACCGGCGGCTATGAAATCGACCCCGCCATCAGTAAGCTTTGTTCACGGGCATTACAAACCGGGCTGCCGATATTTACGGTCAATACCAATACCTGGCAAACGTCGTTAAATCTGCAAAGTTTCAACCTGGAAGTGCCGATAGATGACACTCAGCGGGTAGAGAAGATTCAGGAATACGTCGCCAGCCACATCAACACAGACTGGGTCGATTCTCTGAGCAACGCAACGGTGAGCAACCGTCTGCTTTCACCTCCGGCTTTCCGTTATCAGTTGACTGAGCTGGCCCGTCAGGCCTCTAAGCGTATTGTGTTACCTGAGGGGGATGAACCCAGAACAATTAAAGCCGCCGCGATCTGTGCTGCCCGTGGGATCGCCCGTTGTGTGTTACTGGGTGACCCGGACGAAATACATCGTGTCGCGGCCCTGCAGGACGTTACTCTGGGCGATGGCATCGAAATCGTGGACCCGCAACAGGCGCGTGAAAACTACGTCAGCCGTCTTGTGGAACTGCGTAAAAACAAAGGGATGACTGATATCGTTGCCAGAGAACAACTGGAAGATAACGTCGTGCTGGGCACATTGATGCTGGAAAAAGGCGAAGTCGATGGTCTGGTCTCCGGGGCGGTACATACCACTGCCAATACCATTCGCCCGCCACTGCAATTGATTAAGACGGCCCCCAACAGTTCTCTGGTCTCATCCGTCTTCTTTATGTTATTGCCGGAACAAGTACTGGTTTACGGTGACTGCGCCATTAACCCGGATCCCAGTGCTGAACAGCTGGCGGAAATTGCTATCCAGTCGGCCGATTCAGCCAAAGCCTTTGGGATTGAACCCCGGGTGGCGATGATTTCCTATTCTACCGGCAATTCCGGAGCAGGCAGCGATGTCGAAAAAGTTCGCGAGGCGACGCGCCTGGCGAAGGACAAACGTCCGGATTTGGTCATTGACGGACCGCTGCAATATGATGCGGCCATTATGGAAGATGTTGCGAAGTCTAAAGCGCCGGATTCTGCGGTTGCCGGCCGTGCGACCGTATTTATCTTCCCGGATCTGAACACCGGTAATACAACCTATAAAGCCGTACAGCGTTCTGCGAACCTGGTCTCTATCGGTCCGATGTTGCAGGGTATGCGTAAACCGGTAAACGACCTTTCCCGCGGAGCATTGGTAGACGACATTGTCTACACCATTGCGTTAACCGCTATTCAGTCGGAACAGGCAGAAAGCCAGAAATAACCGGTCCCCGCAGGCAGCTAAGACAGCTGCCTGCGGAAATAAGGAAATACCGCGATTATGCCTGCAACTCGTTAGAGGCCCGGCGCCCTTCACTGTTGCGGCTCATCCACAACGACAGTGCCTTAAGAGAGTCATCAGTAAACTCGTCACAACGGACAGTGATCTCTTCAGGTGTCATCCAGAAAATCTCAGCGACTTCACTTTCCTGCATGGCAAACGGGCCATGACAGACGCAACTGAACAGTGCGCCCCAGACACGACAATGTTTGTCTTCAAAATAAAATTTCCCGTGCTCGGCAAACGGAATCGCTGCAATACCCAGCTCCTCCTCGGCTTCACGTCGCGCTGATGCCAGGATATCTTCACCGCTTTGCACTACCCCACCGGCTGTCGCATCGAGTTTGCCCGGCATAAAATCCTTATTCTCAGTACGGCGCTGAACCAGTATTTCACCCATCCCGTTATGGACCACTATATAGGTTGCCCGGTGACGGAGACATTCGGCACGCATATGTGTACGACTGGCCGTCGTGATGACTTCATCATTTTCGTTAACAATATCGACCCACTCGATATCATCTTCAGGAATTTGCTCCACCATCCGTAACCCTTTTTTCGCAGATCCACATAACATCTGATTTTATCAGACAATGATGATAATGGGCGTTAATATATTGTTAAATGTCACCCATTGATGACTTTATATTTTTCTTCTTATCCCGTGCTTTTCTCAGCGACTGAACCAGAGGCGTAGGATACTGAGGCAGAGCCTGCTTTTGCGCGATTTCCGGCAGGCTTTTAGCCACCGTTGCCAGGTAACGGTGCTCTCCCCTGGCACGACAAACAACCGGGAAATATCAGGACGGACAACGATGCTCTAAGATCCGGTAACCCATCCCGCAGAAGACATAAACGATTAATATCGGTCTGACTGCCGAACCAGTCGCGATCAGAGGGTCATGCACAGGATAAGACAAGTATCGTCAATTGACTGTGCCTGGAGGTCACTGTCAGAAATTGACTCTGTCTCCCGCCCGCCGGACTGCACCGGGCGGGAGCACGGTTTACTTCAATGCGCCGGACAAAAACTGCTGCAGACGCGGACTTTCCGGGTGACCAAAGACTTTTTCAGGCGAGCCCTGCTCTTCAATTTTACCCTGATGCAGGAAAATAACCTGGCTTGAGACATGGCGGGCAAATTCCATTTCATGGGTGACCACGACCATGGTTTTTCCTTCTTCCGCCAGTTGCTGCATGATACGTAACACCTCAGCCACCAGTTCCGGATCCAGTGCGGAAGTGGGTTCATCAAACAGCAAAACTTCCGGCTCCATTGCCAGCGCCCGTGCGATAGAGACACGTTGCTGCTGCCCTCCGGAAAGATGAACCGGATATTTATCCCGGGCACGGGCATCAATACCGACTTTATCGAGGTATTTAATCGCACGCTCACGCGCTTCCTGCTTACTGATCCCCAGCACCCGGACCGGAGCTTCCATCACGTTGTCCAGTACCGTCATATGACTCCACAGGTTAAAGTGCTGGAAGACCATAGTCAGGCGGGTACGTAACTTACGCAGTTGCTCTTTATCCGCCACTTTCAGCTGACCATCTTTATCTCTGACCAGATTAATATTTTCATTATTCAGAGAGATAGAGCCTTCGCTCGGTTTTTCCAGAAAATTTATACAACGCAGAAAAGTACTCTTTCCTGAACCTGAAGAACCAATAATACTGATCACATCACCTGCCGCAGCCTGTAATGAAACACCCTTCAGGACTTCATGATCCCCATAACGTTTATGGAGCTCTGTCACACTTAATTTTAATTCAGACATAGTAATTCTCAGCGGGATCAGGATTTAACGTGGGGCAGCCAGCGACGTTCTGCTTTGCGGAACAGCGAAATCAGGCAATAAGAGATCACCAGATAGATCACCGCCGCAATACCAAAGGCCGTAAAAGGCTCGTAGGTCGCAGCATTAATATCCCTGGCGATTTTAAGCACATCCGGCACGGTAGCGGTAAACGCCAGAGACGTGGAATGCAGCATCAGGATCACTTCATTGCTGTACGCGGGTAACGCAATACGTAAAGCTGCCGGCAAAATAATGCAACGGTACAGCTTGAACGTTGAAAATCCGTAGGCTCTGGCGGCTTCGATTTCTCCGTGAGGCACAGAGCGGATAGCACCGGCAAAAAGTTCGGTGGTATAGGCACAGGTATTCAGGGTAAACGCCAGCACTGCACAGTTCATTCCGCTACGGAAAAAGGCATTCAGTAACTCGTTACCTTTCACAATTTCCAGGGTATACATTCCGGTGTAGAACACCAGTAACTGCACATAGAGTGGTGTTCCGCGAAAAACATAAGTGAACAGCCAGACCGGCGTGCTGATAAAACGGTTAGGTGACACCCGGGCAATAGCCAGAAACAAGGCCATCACACCGCCAATAGACACCGACAGCACCAGCAACCATAACGTAATAGCGACCCCGGTAATATGATATCCGTCGGTCCATAACAGCGACTTCCAGTAGTCGTGAATAATATCAATCATAATTCAGCCTTTTTCACTCCCACTGAATAGCGGCGTTCCAGCCACCACAACACCCCATTGGAAACCGTGGTAAAAAACAGATAAATCGCGCCGGCAACCAGAGAAAAATAAAACGGCTGCCAGGTACTCTTCCCTGCCAGGGACGTTGCCTTAATCACATCTTCCAGACCGAGTAAGGAAACCAGCGCCGTCGCTTTCAGGATAACCTGCCAGTTATTACCGATAGCCGGCAGTGCAAAACGCATCATCAGCGGAAACTGTATCCGCCGGAAAACCTGAGAAGGGGTCATTCCAAAGGCAGTGGCTGCTTCCACCTGGCCCTTGGGTACGGACAGGAAAGCGCCGCGGAACGTTTCAGTGAAGTACGCTCCGTAAATAAACCCGATGGTGGTGATCCCCGCCATCATAGGATCAATATCAAACTGCTCTATACCCAGCAGATCAGTGAACTCATTCAGGGCAATCTGCAAGCCATAATAAATCAGCAGCATTAAAACCAGATCCGGAATACCGCGAATAATGGTGGTATATGCACCAAAAATCGTGGACAACACACGATTCTTCGATAACTTTGCCCCGGCACCTATCAGCCCTAGTACGACCGCCAGTACCACGGAGCTTAATGCCAGTTCAATTGTAACCAGCGCGCCTTTCATAATGACGTCGGTATATCCGTAGAGCATCAACAAATTCCTGCAACAAAATAAATAACCGCTACCCGCCCGGGGCGGGCAGCGAATGACACATTAGCCACCGTACACATTAAAATCGAAATATTTCTTCGCCAGCTTATCGTAAGTCCCGTCTTTACGCATCGCCTCAAACGCTTTATCCACGGCGGTCTTCAGCTCAGTATCTCCTTTACGCAGACCCATGCCGGTACCTACACCGAAAATTTTTGCATCTTTCACCGCCGGGCCGGCAAACGCATATCCTTTCCCGACAGGGCTCTTCAGGAAGCCTTCTCCGGCCTGAACTTCATCCTGGAAAGCGGCATCGAGACGGCCAGCATTCAGATCCTGATACGCCTGATCCTGAGTCGCATAAGAGATAACATTCACCCCTTTCGGACGCCAGTATTGATCGGCATAGGTTTCCTGCGTCGTCCCCTGCTCTACTCCGATACTTTTCCCTTTCAGGGAAGCGACGGTCGGTTGCAGTGCAGAGCCTTTGACCGCAACCAGACGCGCGTTGGCGGCATAGAGTTTGTCAGAGAACGCAATCTGCTCTTCACGTTTCGGTGTAATCGACAGAGCCGAGATAATGGCATCAATCTTTTGCGCTTTCAGCGACGGGATCAGGCTGTCAAAATCACCTTCCACAAAGACGCACCTGGTATGAATACGCTGACAGATATTGTTGGCCAGGTCGATATCAAATCCCACTATCTGTCCGTCAGAATTTTTGGACTCAAAGGGCGGGTACGTCGGGTCTGTGCCGATACGCAGTGTTTGCGGGAGCGCCGCGAATACGCTGCCAACACTGGAAAATGCCAAAACAAGCGAAAGAGCCAAAACACGCTTTTTCATAGATTGCCCTCTGGTTAATTTTTTTATAGTGATTAATCTTACTGTCATGTGTGCAGAAGGAGTTTTGCACATTTCATGCCAGAATGCGCATGTCTTCCGGGAATGGCCGACAATCACGAAAATAGTGTTTTTTTTGCACAAACAGGAATGATGCTGCCGGTGGCAGCCGACTCAGAGGGAAGGTCATGCACCAATAGGGGGATTCAGAAGCACCGGAACGGTGCTTAGAGGGAAAAGTGCACTATTAAGGATCATTTCACCTTAACTTTTGCCCTGCCAGCGGGCAAAGAGGTCTTCAGGTAACGTAATATCGAACTGATCGATTACCCGGTTTACTGTCTGGTCGACAATATCCATCACGCTCTGCGGCCGGTGATAAAATGCAGGCACCGGAGGCATAATAATCGCTCCCATTTCTGCGGCAGTCGTCATCATCCGCAGATGTCCGAGGTGCAGAGGAGTTTCACGCACACCCAATACCAGTTTACGCCGCTCCTTCAGTACGACATCAGCTGCACGTGTCAGCAGGTTGTCACTGTAGCTGTGAACAATGCCGGACAGCGTCTTCATTGAGCATGGAAGCAGCGCCATACCGTCCGTTTTATACGATCCGGAAGAAATACTGGCACCGATATCACGAATGTCATGAACCACATCCGCCAGTGACTGAATATCACGTACAGAATAGTCGCTCTCCAGTGCCAGCGTCTGGCGGGCTGACTGACTCATCACTAAATGGGTTTCCACCTCAGGCACGTTTTTTAAAACTTCCAGCATACGTATACCATAGATAACGCCACTGGCCCCTGATACCCCAACAATCAGCCTCTTCATAACCTGCCCTGCACTTCCTTAAAACGCCTATGATACCGCGGGAGAACGCTGTGAGCGAATGGATTTGCCAAAAAGAACAGGGCGGAAATCCGCCCTGTTCTTTTCTCTGACAACGCCGGTCATTAACCTTCGTTATGCAGTTCCAGATTTTCGGCTTCAGTCTGCCGGGCAATCGCCATCGCGTCGTCATTACGTAACGATTGCAGATAATCCAGATAGGCCTGATCCACGTCTTTAGTCACATAGATACCGTCAAACACCGAACAGTCGAATTGCGTGATTTCCGGGTTTTCTTCCCGCACGGCCGCGACCAGATCGTTAAGATCCTGGAAAATTAACGCATCCGCTTTAATCAGCTGACAAATTTCATCCACTTCCCGTCCGTGAGCAATCAGCTCCGTGACACTGGGCATGTCGATACCATAGACATTCGGGAACCGTACTTCAGGCGCTGCAGAGGCCAGATAAACTTTCTTCGCGCCGGCTTCACGTGCCATTTCGATAATCTGCTCAGAAGTCGTGCCGCGTACAATCGAATCATCGACCAGTAACACGTTTTTATCACGGAATTCGGCACGGTTAGCGTTGAGCTTACGGCGGACCGCACTGCGGCGCATCTGCTGTCCGGGCATAATAAATGTCCGGCCCACATAGCGGTTTTTCACAAACCCCTGACGATAAGGCTTATCAAGGATACGGGCAATTTCCAGTGCCACATCGGTCGAGGTTTCCGGGATGGGGATCACCACATCGATATCCAAATCTTCCCATTCCCGGGCAATTTTTTCGCCCAGTTTCGTCCCCATACGCACACGGGCACTGTAAACAGAAATTTTATCCAGGAAGGAATCCGGACGGGCAAAATAAACATATTCAAACAGGCACGGATTACACTTCGGATTTTCGGCACACTGGCGGGTAGAAAGTTGCCCTTTTTCGGTGATATAGACCGCTTCACCCGGGGCGACATCACGGATAAACTCAAAGCCCAGGGTATCCAGTGCCACGCTTTCGGAAGCCACCATATATTCAACGCGCTGATCCGGCAGAACACGTTTTCCTAATACCAGCGGACGGATACCGTTCGGATCGCGGAACGCGACCATGCCGTGTCCGATGATCATGGAAACGACCGCATAGGCACCCCGCACCTGCTTGTGTAAGGACTCTACCGCCGCAAAGATATTGTCTGCAGACAGCGGGTAATCCTGAAAACGGTCCAGTTCCTGGGCAAAAATGTTCAGCAGCACCTCAGAATCTGAGGTGGTATTGACATGGCGACGACCGTGCTCAAACAGACGGGAACGCAGTTCATGTGCGTTAGTCAGGTTACCGTTATGCGCCAGTGTAATACCGTAAGGGGAGTTTACATAAAAAGGCTGGGCTTCAGAGGCACTTGAGCTACCTGCTGTCGGGTAACGAACATGGCCAATTCCCATGTTTCCCTGTAGGCGCTGCATATGACGTGCTTCAAACACATCGCTCACCAGTCCGTTTGCTTTGCGCAGGCGGAAGCAATTCATGCTATCGATAGTACAGATACCTGCTGCATCCTGACCGCGATGCTGTAATACAGTTAAAGCATCATAAATAGACTGGTTAACCGGCAGAAATCCGGTGATACCGACAATACCGCACATGGTGTCATTTCCTCATTAAGCCGCATCCCCCCGACCTTATGACCGGGGTAAAAAACTCGACGTGCTCTGTAAATAATCAAAAAACCATCTGATGATGTAGCTGAACTGAGGGATCAATTGTGACTGTGTCCAGTCTGTGCTTTTGGAAAACCCGGTGAATGTATCCAGGAAAAAGAGGATAGCCGAAACGATCAGCACGCCCCTTAATGCGCCAAAACAAACACCCAGCACCCGGTCAGTCCCGGACAAGCCGGTTTTTTCCACAAGCGTTCCAATCACATAATTAACAATGGCCCCGACAATTAGCGTCGCAATAAACAGTACGGCTATTGCTACACCATTTCGTACCATGGGTTCTGCAAACCCGGTAAACCAGACGGCCAGATAGGAAAAATAATGACTCGCTACAAAAAACGCACATCCCCAGGTGACTAAAGATAAAGCTTCACGGACAAAGCCCCTGATCAGACTCACAAACGCTGAGAATCCGATAATCCCTATAATGACGTAATCAATCCAGTTCATGAATGTTTCCGGCGCACTATGATCCTTTCTGTCATCTGTTCGCGGCGCATTTTAACAGAAAAAGAAAACGTTTGCGTAGCGTTTTCCCGGACGACAGAAAAAAAGGGGAATGAAATTTTTTATTCATTACCCCGACATTAAAAATATTTATCTGTATGAATTATATAACAATTCAATGAGCAAGACCTGTCCCCCGTTTCCGGGGGCAGGTTCAGCGGGCAGAATACGGCCGTATCACACCGCTCAGGCCGGTTTTACTCTTCAGTTCAGCCACCTGAGACTGCAAATGACTTTTCGAACTGTCCGGACCGACCAGAATGCGGTTGATTTCTCCCTGAACCGGCTCAGCCGGCAGAGAATAAGCCCTGAACCCGGCACTGCGTAGCTGTGCCACAATTTCACTGACTCTGGCAGCATTCTTCAATGCCCCCAATTGAATCACCCAGGCCTGCCCTGACGGCGTTTCCGGTTTACTCTGAGGCTGTGGCGCCGAAGACTGATCATTCAGTGCCTGTAACGCCCTTTCACGCTCACGCTCTTCCTGTATCTGCTTTGCCTTTGCCTTAGCGGCAGCCTCAGTCGCCTGCTGACGGGCACGTTCTTCAGCCTGCTGTTGACGGGCTAACTGTGCCTGCTTCTGACGCTCAGCCTGTTGCTGCTCCAGTTGCTCCTGTCGCTCCTGTTGTTGCCGGAGTTTCTCAGCCTGCGATGAAGCCGAGGGGTTGGCTGCCGTTGAAGAGGCTGTGATCGGGGGCTGACTGTGCGGTGTTACCGGAGCATCTTCTCCGCTACCGTTGTCGGGGGTCACGGTCCCGGCATGGGCAGCCGTACTTGCATCCCCTGCTGCGGTTGACGCCGCCGGAGCTGCGGCCAGCGGTTGAGTGACCGGCGGCACCAGGTCATTGTCCTGTTGATCACCAGGCTTAGGCACCAGGGGAATGGCCGCGAACTCTTCTTTGTAATGTTTTTTCTTACCGTCCAGCAATCCCGGTAAGACAATGACACCGATCGCGACCAGAATAACCGTTCCGACTAAACGATTCTGAAATTTACTCGCCACTTCCCTTCTCCCCTGAGACAGACGTCATCACATGAGCTACCGTATGGAAGGAACCACAAACCAGAATAATGTCCTGAGCATCGGCCTGCTGTTGTGCCGCTTTCCACGCTTCTTCCACCGTAGCAAAACGTTCTGCCTGCGGCAAATGGGCCACCAGTTCCTCAGCACTCGCTCCCCGCGGGCCTTCGAGCGGCGCACAGTACCAGTAATCGACCTGAGGACGGAGTTCGGCCAGCGTACCGGCGATGTCTTTATCGTGCAGCATACCGACCACGGCTCTGACTTTTCCTCTTCGTGCCAGTGTGGCAAGCTGCGAGGCCAGAAATGCGGCGGCATGTGGGTTGTGTGCCACATCCAGGATCACCCGCGGAGATTCACTGACGGTCTGGAAACGCCCGGGAAGGATAATCTCAGGCAGATTTTCACGAATACAGGCTTCGCTGACCTGCAAACCGGACACCCGCAAGGCTGCAAGGGCGGTCGCTGCATTCGGGAGCGGTACCCGGGGCAGAGGTAACCTGCGAAGTTCACCCTGAATATCACGGAAGTCCCAGGCCTGTGCATCCGCCTGATAAGACCACTGCTGATTACGTTGCAGCAGTATCGCGCCTTTATCCGCCGCGACCCGGCCAATCGATGCAGGCATATCAGGTTCACCGACGACCGCTGGTTTACCGCTGCGGAAAACGCCGGCTTTCTCACGACCAATGCTTTCACGATCCGGCCCCAGCCAGTCAGTATGGTCGAGCGCAATACTGGTGATCACCGCCACATCCGCATCAACGATATTGGTTGCATCCAGCCTGCCACCCAGCCCGACTTCCAGGATCACCACATCCAGATCCGCCTGGCGGAACAACTGTAATGCAGACAAGGTGCTGTATTCGAAATACGTCAGCGACGTATCCCCGCGCCCCTGTTCGATGATCGAGAAGCTCTGCGTATGCTCCGCTTCACTCAGTTCCTGTGACTGTATACGAACCCGTTCAGTGTATCGGACCAGATGGGGTGAACTGTAGACCCCGACACGATAACCCGCAGCAATAAGCAAGGCTTCAAGTGTCCGGCAGGTTGTCCCTTTACCATTGGTCCCGGCGACGGTAAAAACAAAGGGGGCCGGTCTCAACAGGTTCAGTTGAGTCGCAACACGACGCACACGCTCAAGCCCTAAGTCGATGGCCTGGCTGTGCAGATTTTCGAGATAAGTAAGCCACGTGGCAAGGGGCGACGTGGCTTGAGGTAGATGAAGATTTTCCATGTGTCCCGTTGATGTTATTACGGTGCATAGGTAAAAGACGCTATAAAAGCGTCTTTTTCATACCTGTCAGGCCTCGTCATGTTCCGCTTCAGTCTTTACATCCGACTGATGGGTTTCATGAAGTGGTGCCGGCAGATTCATCATTTTTGCCAGTAAACTTGCCAGCTTAAAGCGCATATTCGGGCGACGGACAATCATATCAATCGCCCCTTTTTCGATCAGAAACTCACTGCGCTGGAAGCCCGGTGGCAGTTTCTCGCGGACCGTCTGTTCGATAACACGCGGACCGGCAAAACCGATCAGTGCTTTCGGCTCAGCGATATTCAGGTCACCCAGCATCGCAAAGCTTGCCGATACACCGCCCATGGTCGGGTCGGTCAGTACCGAAATATAAGGCAATCCGCGTTCACGCATTTTTGCCAGTGCTGCACTGGTTTTCGCCATTTGCATCAGTGACATCAGCGCTTCCTGCATACGCGCCCCGCCGCTGGCAGAGAAGCAGATAAACGGACAGTTGTCTTCCAGAGCCTGCTCAACACCACGAATAAAACGTGCGCCGACCACAGACCCCATTGAGCCGCCCATAAAAGCGAACTCAAATGCAGCGGCAACGACAGGCATACCGTGCAGTTCACCTTTCATGACCACCAGTGCATCTTTCTCGCCGGTGCTCTTCTGCGCTGCCAGTAAACGGTCTTTATATTTTTTTGAGTCGCGGAACTTCAGAACATCTTTTGGTTCCAGTTCGCTGCCCAGCTCGACCAGGGTATCCTGATCCATAAAGGAGGTCAGACGATCACGGGCATGCATACGCATATGGTGATCACATTTCGGACAGACTTCCAGGTTACGCTCCAGTTCTGCACGGTACAGCACCTGGTCGCAACTATCACATTTTGTCCAGACCCCTTCAGGAATACTCGCTTTACGCGTCGGGGTTACATTATTCTTACTAAGAATTCGTTCAATCCAGCTCATTGATGACCTTTCTGTTTGAACCTGGGTTTTCCAGTTGTATTGTTCCTGCTGAATTTTTATTCAACAGCCGCTAAATGACGCCCATTAAACCACAACCTGTCGAGACTGTGGATAAAAATCTGGCGGACGTGTCCCGGGCCTGCAGAAAAAACTAGTTCTTCCGCACTGCCTGTCGGCGTTGCCGCCAGAATTCGATCAGTCCGGGCAGCACAGAAACGACGATAATCGCCACAATCAACAGATTGAGATTTTTCTGTACGACCGGCAGATCGCCAAAAAGATAACCGGCATAGCTGAACAGCAGTACCCACGCCAGTGCCCCGGCAATATTAAACATCCCGAAACGACGATAAGACATTTTCCCCATACCGGCGACGAAAGGCGCAAAGGTACGGATGATCGGGATGAAACGTGCCAGTATAATCGTTTTTCCGCCATGCTTCTCGTAGAAACCGTGGGTTTTCTCCAGGTAGCTGCGGCGGAAGATCTTAGACTGCGGACGACTGAATAACTTATCGCCAAACAGACGACCTATTGTATAGTTAACCGCATCGCCGGCAATGGCTGCCACCACCATCACCAGTGTCAGCAGATGGATATTCAACTCATTTCCCGGTAATGCCGCCAGCGCGCCGCCCACAAACAATAACGAGTCGCCCGGCAGGAAAGGTGTGACCACCAGCCCGGTTTCACAGAAAATAATCAGAAACAGAATGGCATAAATCCATGTGCCATATTCCGCCACCAGCTGCGCCAGATGCACGTCAATGTGCAGGATGAAATCGATAATAAGATGGATATATTCCATGACGTGTTAATCCTTCTGAAATGTCATCTGATCCTGCATCAGAAACAACGGACCGGGCTCCGGCTCGGGTAAGGCGAACTCAGGGGGATAATCCACCGCAACCAGGTATAAACCTTCCGCTCTGGCCGTAGCCGCCGCCAGTTTACGATCTCTCGCCGCCAGCAAATCAGCCATCCAGGACTCCGGCTGATTACCGCACCCCACTTCCATCAGACTGCCTACAATATTACGCACCATATGGTGAACAAAGGCATTGGCTTTGATGTCGACGATCACAAACGCGCCCTGACGCCAGACATGCACATGGTGAATATTTCTCCAGGGGGTTTTTGACTGGCAATGCACTGCGCGAAAAGACGTAAAGTCATTTTCTCCCAGCAGACTTTGCGCTGCACGATGCATCGATGCTGCATCCAGCGGATGATAGAAATGCGTTATCCCCTGCCCGAGGATGGCAGGACGCAGACGCTGGTTAAAAATAATGTAGCGATAGCGTCTGGCGGTCGCACTGAACCGGGCATGAAAATCCTCTGAAACGCTTTTCACCCAGCGCACTGCAATATCTTTCGGCAGATTCGCATTCACTCCCAGCGTCCAGGCGCTATCGGCCCGCTGAACCGTGGTTTCAAAATGAACAACCTGTCCCGTGCCATGCACACCGGCATCGGTACGTCCGGCACAGAACACATTGACCTCATGGTCGGCCACCTTAGATAAGGCTTTTTCCAGCGCACCCTGAACACTGCGAACCTCCGGCTGACGTTGCCAGCCGTAATAACGGCTGCCATCGTACTCAATACCCAGTGCCAGTTTTTGTGTCTTAACTTCAGACATGCTTACAGATACTCCTGCACCAGACGTTCAGCCACTTTCACCGCCATCAATGCCCCACCGAAGCGGACATTATCGGCGACGGACCAGAACTGTAATTGCTCCGGGATACCGTAGTCATTATGGACGGCACCGATGCAAAGCTGGCCATTGCCGCTGGCATCCGCGACCGGGGTCGGGTAGTCCCCTTCATCGCTCAGTGCGATATCGCTGTTCATCGCCAGGTCGTTACGTGCCTCATCGGCCGAGTAGGGACGCAAGGTTTCCATCAGCACACTCTGAGCATTGCCGTAGAAAACCGGCGCCTGAATAGCACTGACCGACACCGGTAACCCTTCGTCCTGCAGAATTTTGCGGATCTGGTCGACCATACGGCGGTTCACGGCAACACTGCCCTGCTCATCCGGCACCAGAGGTAACAGGTTAAAGGCCAGCTGGCGGCCAAAATAGTGCTCCTCCGGCGGAATACCGTTCAGCAGACGGGCACTCTCCCCGGCCAGGCCATCCACGGCGGCTTTACCGTGAGCAGAGGCAGAAATCAGCGTTGTCACCTGCAGGCGTCCCAGGCCGGCAGTATCCGCCAGCGGTTTAATGGCACATAACAACTGGCTGACCAGACTGTCGGCCACCGACACAATGTTACGGTTACGGTAATCCGCCAGTACGTGCGGGTTAACATCCGCAATCACCAAAGGGACATCCGGGGAGAGTGCAAACAGCGGACTGCTGTCGATGACCAGACAGCCGGCATTTGCCGCCAGTTCAGCATAACGGGCAGAAGCTTCTGTCCCGGCCACGAAGAAAGCCAGCTGAGCCTGCGACCAGTCAAAATCAGCCGCATCACTCACCCGATGATTTTTATTATCAACACGCACCGTTTCTCCGGCACTGCTTTCGCTGGCTAATAAAAATAGTTCGCCAACCGGGAACTGACGCTCCGTCAGCAACTCCAGTACAGCGCTTCCTACTGCACCGGTTGCTCCTAAAAGCGCGATATTCCAGCCGTCAGACATGTGGGTTTACTCCAGAAAACAAAAAAGAAAGCGGTGTCACACACCGCCTGAACAGATTATGGTCACCGCTGAGAAATCAGCAGGTACCGGTAAATTTTGCGGTGAAGCCAAGCTGCTGCAGTTTTTCGGCCGTGGCTGCCGTATCACAGTCCACCTGCAACGAAGACCATTCACGTCGCTCCTGATAGTGCTTACGCAAACGGTCAAATTCCCCGGCCTGACCGGCCACAGCACGCAGTAGTGCGTCATCACGGCGCACATCATACACCAGATGGGCCAGACGTTTTAGCATTGCCTGAGAGCACTCGCCGTTCAGGGTGATTTGCCCGATATCCGGCGCGGGTAACAACTCAGACAGTGAAACCTGACGGGGCTGACCAATAAACGCTGACCAGGCCTCGAATACCTGCGTGGTGCCGCGGGCTTTGCCTTCCAGGGTATACCCGGCAATATGGGCCGTGGCAATGTCAGTCTTCGCCAGCAGAGGTAAAGAGAGTTCCGGTTCCGGCTCCCAGACATCCAGAACCACAGAGAGGTCATTCCGCTGGTTCAGTACCGTTAACAGCGCCGCGTTATCCACCACCGGGCCACGACAGGCGTTGATCAGAATAGTGCCGGGATTCAGGGCCTCCAGCAGGGTCTGATCCGCAAGATGCCATGTTTTATACGGGCCTTCTTTATAGAGCGGCGTGTGAAAGGTCAGGACATCGGCTTCACGCACCAGGGTTTCCAGTGAATGAAATTCGCCTGACTCACCGCGATCCGCCCGCGGTGGATCACAAATCAGTGTTTTGATCCCCAGCGCTTCGAAACGGCGTTGCAGTCTGCCGCCGACATTCCCTGCACCGACGATACCGACCGTCCGGTCCGTCAGCAGGAAGCCATCACGCTCAGCCAGGGCCAGCAATGCAGAGAAAACATACTCGACCACGGCAATGGCGTTACACCCGGGGGCAGCCGAGTAAGCAACGCCGGCAGCCTGCAGATCAGCCGTATTCAGATGATCCATTCCGGCCGTTGCCGTACCGACAAAACGTACCGCCGTATTTTCCAGCAGTGCCTGATCCACCCGGGTGATGGAGCGCACCATCAGTCCATCGGCTGTGGTCAGTTGTTCAGAGGAAAGTGAGCGGCCTGGCGCACTTTCAACGTCTGCCAGCTGACTGAATAATTCACGGGCATACGGCATATTTTCATCGACAACAATTTTCACTGCACTTGTCCTGTTCCACCGGAAATATCCGGTTATTCTGGCATAAACCCGGAGGGAAAACATCCGTCGATTCTTTCAGATTTGCGCTTGCTATGCGCCGCCAGCTCAGTCATCTTAATTGCCCGGGATATCCTCCCTGAATAACCCCCCCGCAGGCGTTACGGTGTCAGGTAGCGCAGAGTATGTTGTTGAAGGAACTGCTATGAACTTTCTTTTCCCGCTGGGAGCGGTGCTGATTTGGGCCATCAACTCCGTCGTCAGTAAACTGACGGTCGGGCTGATCACCCCGGAGGCCATCTCTTTTTACCGCTGGAGTATAGCACTGCTGGTACTGAGCCCTTTTGTGCTGCCCGGGGTTATCCGTAACCGGCACGCCTTATGGCGTAACCGCTGGCGGCTGCTTATCCTGGGCGCACTGGGCATGGTGCTGTACCAGAGCCTGGCCTATTTTGCGGCACGGACGGTCAGCGCGCTGTTTATCGGCATTATGGTCGCCAGCATCCCGCTGATGACGGTTATTTTCAGTCTGTTTATTCTACGGCTGGCACCGACGGTGGGGATTGTTATCGGTACAGTGCTGTCGTTTGTCGGGCTGAGCTGGCTTATCAGTGCCGGTCATCCTCTGCAACTCCTTCATCAGGGGTTAGGCAGCGGTGAACTGATGATGGTGATAGCGGCTGCAGCCTATGCCCTTTACGGTGTGCTGACCAAACGCTGGGCCATGGCGCTGCCTCAGTGGCAGAGCCTGTATGTGCAGATCATTTTCGCCATTATTTTATTATTGCCGGGTTTCCTGCTGACGCCGGACATCGCCCTGACCCCGAAAAATATCCCTCTGGTCTTATATGCCGCGATCCCGGCCTCGATTCTTGCGCCGTACCTGTGGATCCAGGGCGTCATGAGACTGGGGGCCAACACTGCCAGCATTTTCCTTAACCTGTCACCGGTCTTTACCGCCATTATTGCTATTCTTTTTCTGCACGAAAAGATGCATAGCTGGCACTGGATTGGTGGCGGGCTGACGCTGATTGGAGTCATTCTGGCCCAGCGGCTACGGACACCTCTTTCGCGCGCCCGCCGGTAATTCCCGCGCGGGATCACGACGACTGCGGCGTGTTTAACCAATAATCCCCCCTTATTGCTTGGGATTTCACGGGGGGATTGGTATCATAGTCAGATCCACTCCGGCTTACCCCGGCCTGAATTCTCTTTTGCTGGAATGTTTGTCATGCAACCACTCCGCGGCCCTTCTGAGGTCTCGGGTGACAGAAATTCGTCTGTTCATCCGAAAAATACATCTCCTTCCGTTGCCTCTGCCCCGCTAACATCGGCGCAGCGGACGACGCTGGAACGCATTATTGTTAAAATCATGGCTATCAGCTCGCTGAAATCTGCGGAGCTTTGGGCAGGTATACGCCATCAGGCCGGAGTCAGCAACGATAGCGAATTACTCGCCAGTCATTATCCGGTTGCCGAACACTGGCTGTCAGAGAAACTGACGCAGGAACAAAACAGTCACTCGGTACGCCTGCTGTTACAGCAACTGACGGCGCTGTTACCCCGGGGCAATAACCGCCAGGCCGTCAGTGACTTTATCCGTCAGCAATTTGGTCAGACTGTACTGAGTTCGCTGACCCGTCCTCAGCTGCAACAGGTGCTGACTATGCTGCAGAACGGACAGATGGATATCCCGCAACCGCAGCAGCTTCGTGTGACAGACAGGACTCTTCTGCCGGCAGAACATCAGAACTTACAGCAACAGGTGATCCGGCTGACTATCTCCGGCGGCGGGACCCCTGCCTCGGTCTGGCAAAACATCTTCAGCCTGGTGTCGCTGAAAAATGGCGACCCGATCCCGTCACGCTACTATCCGCTGCTGACACAGTATCTGACGGCTCGTATTACCCTGAGTACGCAAACAACCCCGTTCACTTTGCAGGCGTTACTGGCATCATTAAAACAACCACCGACAGAGGAAGAAATCAGGTATCTTCAGCACGACGGTGGAAAAACACTTTCCCCGTCACAGCCACTGACCCTTGTGCGGGCCGAAGATATTTTACATCAACTGTTTCGTTTCCGGGCTGAAACGCTGAGACAGGGAGCCCGTAAGGAAACAGATCTCAGACCGCGTCCGGAAAATGCAACGGCCATAACGCCCTCTTCCTCTGCCGCCAGCTCACGCATACCGCTTATCGGGTGGCTGATAGTGCTGGCTGTCTTTGTGGCTCTGGCAGTGTGGTTGTTTTAACAACCACACTCACCCCCCGCGTCTGCAACGGGCTGAAATTCTGCGGGCTTGTCAGGTGTTACGGGAAGTTATGGGATGAAACAACAACCGGACACTGATAGCCAGCCCCGTTAACGCGGCCACGGCACCGGCAAGATACACAGAGCTATAACCAAAGCCACTGGCCAGTAATCCGGCCAGCGGACCGCTTACCCCATAGGCGATATCCTGAAACGCGGAGAAGCAACCGAGTGCCGTCCCTCTGACCCGTGCATCCACACTTTTTACGACTTCCACGCCCATAGCCGGAAAGATCAGTGAACATCCGCAGCCGGTCAATGCCGCGCCGGTAAATGCCATCCACTCCTGACGCCCGAAAGCCAGTAATAACAGCCCGGCAGCTTCTGCCAGCAACGAGATAACAGAAACCCGTACACCGCCAATTTTATCGGGAAGCTTGCCAAAAATAAGCCGGATGACCACATAAGCCAGCCCGAAGACGGTCAGCGTATAACCGGCATTCCCCCAGTGACGTTCCGCAAAATAGAGTGAGGTAAAAGCCCCGATCACCGCAAAACCGACACCCTGTAGTGCCAGCACCGCGCCCGGTGTCAGTACCTGTTTTATTACACTGAACAGCGGGATCCGCTGACCCGGTGTCGCAGGCACCGCACGGACACGACTGCTGCAGAGTAATGCCAGTACAGGACAACAGATGGCGGCTGCACTGACCCCGGTAAAACCATAATGATGCTGGATCAGTAATCCTACCGGTGCCCCGGCAGCCAGCGCACCATAAATAGCCATGCCATTCCAGGACATTACAATTCCCGAACGCTTCGGGCCAATCAGGCCCAGTCCCCAGGTCAGGTTACCGGTAAAGAGCAGGCTTTCACCGAAACCGAGTAACACCCGGCCGAGCAGTAATAACCCGAACTGCATAAACAGCATTCCGGATAAGCACGCCGAACAGAGATAGGCAACACCGACAAAAATAATCACCACCATGCCCGATAAGGTGGTTCGTTTCGCACCGTGCTGATCGGCTCTGATACCCGCGAAACCCCGGGTCAGTAAGGTGGCAAAAAACTGAATACCGACGGCCAGCCCGACCATGAAATCATTCATCCCCAGTTGCTGATGAACATACAACGGGATCACAGGCAGGGCCAGTCCGGCGGTCAGATAGGTGAGAAAAACCGAAAATGAAGTGAGTGCAACAGGGAACGTCCCGGGCGTCGCCTCTGCAGACGGGGATGCGGGTTCAGTCATAAGTAAAACTCCGGTGACTTCAGGCGACAGGCTCCGCCTGGCGGCACACCCTGCCCGATGATCCTAAATGAAAAATTGTGACACAGTGAAAGGCATTGTCAAAAAAGAGCGCCCGAATCGTCAAACAACACCTTCTTCGCGGTGCCGTGCTCAGCAACCGTCTTCAGGCCCCCGCTGACGATACCTCACAATCACTCACCGGAGCAGGCAGCGACGCGTCGGTCAAGGGCGTTTCCCCTGCACCCGACCCGCTGGCCGTTCAGTACACCGGGAAAAGGGTAAGCCCGTCACTGCTATTCTGCCGCTTTCAGTTCGCCGCAGGCTGTGCGGCCCCCTTTCTGCAGGCAAAAAAAAACCGGCCGCAATAGCGACCGGTTTTTTATCACCCGCAGATTATGCTTTGTATTTACGCAAAGTCAGGGTGGCATTGGTTCCGCCGAAACCGAAGCTGTTAGACATCACCGTCGTCAGCTGTTTTTCGGTTGCACGGGTCACAATGTTCATACCTTCCGCAGCCGGATCACGCTCTTCGATGTTAATGCTCGGCGCAACAAAGCCGTGCTCCAGCATCAGCAGGCTATAGATCGCTTCCTGCACACCGGCAGCACCTAATGAGTGACCGGTCATCGCTTTGGTTGCGGACAGCAGCGGCGTGTTATCACCGAATACTTCGCGGATCGCACCCAGCTCTTTCACATCTCCGACCGGAGTAGAAGTACCGTGTGTGTTCAGGTAATCGATAGGGGTATCCACACCCTCCATTGCCATCTTCATACAACGCACCGCACCTTCACCGGAAGGCGCAACCATATCCGCACCATCAGAAGTTGCACCGTAACCCACGATTTCAGCGTAGATGTGTGCACCACGCGCCAACGCGTGCTCCAGTTCTTCCACCACGACCATACCGCCACCGCCAGCGATAACGAAACCATCGCGCTGTGAGTCGTAAGTCCGTGATGCTTTTTCAGGGGTTTCATTGTATTTGGTAGACAGAGCACCCATCGCGTCAAACTCGCACGCCATTTCCCAGCTCAGTTCTTCACCGCCGCCGGCGAAAACGATATCCTGTTTACCTAACTGGATCTGCTCAACCGCATTACCGATACAGTGGGCAGAAGTCGCACAAGCAGAACTGATGGAGTAGTTCACACCGTGGATTTTAAACGGGGTTGCCAGACAGGCAGACACACCGGATGCCATAGCTTTGGTCACCACATACGGGCCAACCGCTTTCAGGCCCCTCGGGCCACGCATTGCGTCAGCACCGAATACCTGGAACCGCGGGGAACCGCCACCGGAACCGGCAATCAGACCAACACGCGGGTTGTTCTGGTAGAGTTCGGTTTCCAGTCCGGCATCTTTAACAGCTTCTTCCATCGAGAGGAAAGCATAGATAGACGCATCGCTCATAAAACGCACAACTTTGCGATCGATAAGGCCTGTGGTATCAAGTTTAACTTTACCCCAGACATGGCTGCGCATGCCTGCGTCTTTCATCTCTTCTGAGAAGGTAATGCCTGAACGCCCTTCCCGCAGGGATTCCAGAACCTCCTGCTGATTATTACCAATGCTGGAAACAATCCCCAGGCCAGTGATCACTGCACGTTTCATTCAAAAGTCCTCTTCCACATCTCTTCGATTGACGATGCACTTTAGCGTACACTTGTAAGCCGAACAAGTCCGATCAGCAAATATCGGTGTAAATTTGCGTCATCCGGACGATATCGATAAAATTAGCCTATTGCCTGACCAATGAGCCCCCGACAGTGAACGCCTCCCGAATTGACCATGCTTCCTTACGCTGGAATGAACAGGGTACACCTGTTTCCGAATTTTTTGATGATGTCTACTTCTCAAATGACAATGGCGCGGAAGAAACCCGCTATGTCTTTCTGGGCGGAAATCGCCTGCCGGCGCGCTTCGACACCCATGAGAGACCCGTTTTTATCGCCGCTGAGACCGGTTTTGGCACTGGCCTTAATTTTCTGACACTCTGGCAGGCTTTTGATCAGGCTATCGCCGCCGGTCCGCAGGGTCCGCTGAAACGTCTGCACTTTATCAGCTGTGAAAAATATTTACTGATCCGCGAGGATTTGATTGCTGCCCACCAGCACTGGCCGGCGCTGGCCGGGTATGCACAACAGTTACAGCAACAGTGGCCGGATGCCCTGTCCGGCTGCCAGCGACTGCTGTTTAATCAGGGACAGGTCACGCTGGATCTCTGGCTGGGAGATATTAATCAGCTGACTGAGACGTTTGATGACAGCATGAACGGCCAGGTCGATGCCTGGTTTCTGGACGGGTTTGCGCCGTCGAAAAATCCGGAGATGTGGAATGACCGGCTGTTTCAGGCAATGGCAAGACTTTCCCGCCAGGAAGGCACCTTTGCGACCTTCACCGCCGCAGGCTTTGTCCGGCGTGGTCTGCAGCAGGCAGGCTTTGAGGTAGAACGCCGTAAGGGATTTGGTCATAAACGGGAAATGCTGTGCGGTACTCTGCCCCGCGCCGTGACTTCACCGCCGCCCCGCCCCTGGTTTTCCAGGAAGGCTTCCGCAAGCCAGGATATCGCGATTATTGGTGGCGGTATCGCCAGCGCCTGCCTGTCACTGGCATTGCTACGCAGGGGATATCAGGTCAGCCTCTATTGTGCCGATGCCTGCCCGGCTCAGAATGCCTCCGGTAACCGCCAGGGGGCACTTTATCCGTTACTGAACAGCCATGACCCGGCACTGGCGCGTTTTTTTCCGACGGCATTCAGCTTTGCCCGGCGATTCTATGATGCCCTCCCCTGCACCTATGAACATCAATGGAGCGGCGTGCTGCAGCTTGGCTGGGATGAAAAAAGTCAGCACAAAATCCGGCAAATGCTGGCAATGGATTTGCCCGCGACCATTGCCACCGGCGTCGATGCTAAAGAAGCCACAGCGCTCGCCGGAGTTAACATTCACTGTACTGCGCTCAGCTATCCACAGGGAGGCTGGCTGAATCCGGGGGAGCTTACCCGTGAGATGATTGCGCTGGCAGAGCAGCAGGGATTGCGCTGTTACTGGCAGCATGATCTGCAGGAGTGTGAGCGTGATACCGACCACTGGGAACTTCGTTTCAGGGACCAGCCGGCACAACGGCATCAGACGGTAGTGCTGGCGAACGGGCATCGTCTCCCCGGGTTCAGCCAGACCCGGGAGTTACCGTTGTATGCCGTGTCAGGTCAGGTCAGCCATGTGCCGTCAACCCCGCAACTCTCTGCCCTGAAAACAGTATTGTGTTACGACGGCTATCTCACGCCGGTCAGTGAAACGCACCATACCCATTGCATCGGAGCCAGTTATCACCGGGGAGAGAGTGAGGCGGTCTATCGTGAGAGTGACCAGCGGGAAAATCGCCAGCGGCTGATCGATTGTCTGCCGGAGAGTCAGTGGCCAGCCGAAGTGGATATCACCGATCAGCAGGCCCGGAATGGCGTGCGTTGCGCTATCCGCGATCATCTGCCGATGGCCGGTTCGGTACCGGACTATGCGGGTTTACTGACCGCCTATGCCCGGCTTTCCGAACAACGCCATCAGCCTGAGGCCGTGCCTGACGCCCCGGTCTGGCCGGAGATGTTTATGCTCGGCGCATTGGGTTCCCGCGGATTATGCAGTGCCCCGCTGGCCGCTGAAATTCTGGCGGCACAGATCAGCGGGGAACCTCAGCCGCTGGATGCAGAAACACTGGATGCCCTGCAACCGAACCGTTTCTGGGTGAGAAAGTTACTGAAAGGACGCCCGGTCACCTGACCGGGGGGATGCTGCCCGGCTCAGGCGGCACTGCTGGCTTTCAGGTAGAGTTCCTGCCATAAATCCAGTACCAGCACCTGATCCGGTGGCGAGAGTTCCTGCTGGCGGATTGCCTGCTGCAGACTCTCTTCGACCTGCTGTTTCAGCGCTGCCGCACTGGTCTTCCCCTGCAGCTCCAGCTCGGCCACCGACTGGGTAAGATGGCCGCGGATATACCCGCCAGCGAATAACTGATCATCGGTCGCGTCTTCGACCATGTCATCAATCATCGTCAGTATTTTTGTTTCAATCTCAATAATCAAACAGCATTCCTCTTACTTGTTTTTATGTATGTTTCACCCTGCAAAAGGTTTGATCGTGTGGGAGCAGTGCCAGACGTTCACCCACACCCGGTTCCGCTTGCTACCGCCTCAGCAGCCCATGGTATCAGGTGTCAGTGATTGTATAACAAAACGAGGCAGTGCCCGACTTTTTCGCGGTGAAGTTGCGTATTAACTTATGCCGTGTTTATTCTGCCGGAGTCAGGGGCGCAGCCCTGAGGGCCTGAGGAGGTGGCAGGAGACTTCCCCGCAAAACTATATGGCTGAGACGAGCATTTTTATCTTTTCAGCCTTCTCAAAATGGTCCAGCTTCATTTCCATAATCCACCAGTGAGCAACTTCCATCAGCAACTCCGGGTCATCATTTTTGTTGGCAAAAAAAGCGTAGAATGACAGCCCAACGTTACTCCCCTTGGCTATTATCTTTGCTTCACAGACACTGATCATCTTTTCCTTCATTTCTTCCCGCACATAATCTCCTTGCCGATATTGCTGTAAGTCGGAGGATTGACTATAACACCGTCTTGCTCTCACCACAGAAACAACCTCAGGGCTCTATTCAACCCACTCTAAAAACACCTCAGAATGGCTCAGATAATCCTGAGTGTATATCCCCCACTAAGTGGCGTGATCCTGTCAGGATCTTACAGATAACTCACTCATCACTTCCCCCCCGGAGACCTGGCGGCTGCAGATGAAAGTTGCGTATCTCATAACCGATTACGACATACAAAATATTTGGGTTCAATCCTGAACCATGTATGACGGGAAATGTTTAATCAGCCTGGCGGACATGAATGTATCGACAGATAACACAACAGTGGCCTGCCTGAACCACGAAATGAAGTAAAAAAGGTTTCTGTGGTCATTCGCTGCAGTGCTGGCTGGAGTTGCATTTTATGGACGAAAATAATCAACTGACTTCTGGTATTACGGTTACAGGCATAAAATATCCTGCAGCATTTCTCTGTAATGAGCCTGCCGACCAACGGCACCCGAACTCTCTCTGCATCCGTTTCAAAATCTCTTATAATAATCATCCGGAGAAAAGTAAAAGCGGATAAAAACCAACCAGCCATACCTTGTTACCTGCCAGGGTACGCCTGAAGTAAGTATGATTATTGATTTATCTATTTAGGTATCATATAAATAAAAATTACCACTTATATATATCTGGGCATTCCTCTTAGTATATATTTCAATTTCGCCATCACTATCCACCACTCCAAACTCAGAAACCCCTGAGAAATGTTTTATTCTCACATCAGCATTACAATAAATTTGAGAGGCAACGGTATTACTTATATAGCAGGCATAGCTTAAGCATGCACCTCCGGAAACGGCTATTGAATTATGTATCTCTTTGGGGGTTAAATAAAACGCAGAAATATCATATCCGTCCCCTCCCTGACTGATTAGCGATATTTTTGGAACCGTTATTGACTCCCTTATTTCATCTTCTGTCATATTCTCTCCTGACTTGTTCTTTATCCCCATCAGGACTCCGGCCTTTACCCTTATCTCTTCAATCTCATTAAGCACCCTGTGTTTTTCCGACATTTCAGTTTTACTCTCCATGCCAGACAAACCAAAATCCTCTGCCCTCATAATAACCATTGGAATTACGGCATCAATGCAGGTAATACTTTTCCCGTTAATATTATCCGTTTTTTTCCCTGTCGGGAAAAGAGCGTTTGTCGTGCTTGCTTCCGGATTTTTAAAGGAAATATCAATCTCCGGGTAACGATGATAAACTCCGGGTATTTTACATAACTTATTTTCTCCGCCTTTTTTTGGAAGTGAGCAGTAAATCATTTTATTGGTATTTGTATTGTGGATTGTTATTTTTTCATTATGCTTAATGACGTCCATTAACCCCAGGTCATCTAAAACTAAGGGGATTGCAGTTGTCATATTCCCACAGTTGACGTCCCACGAAACACGGCTACTTATATTTTCCAACTGAATAAATGTACTGCAGACCATTTTATCTTCAATATTTACATCAATAATAAAGAGCTTATTGCTGGTACTTTTACCTTTACCTATGCCTTCTATCTGGTACTCATCGGGTGTCTGGCAACTACTCCTGGGAACACCGAATATTTCCCTTGCGATACGTTCTATGCTTTCCCTGTCCTCAGGCAAATCTTTTTTTTGAATGATGACTCCTGATGAGGTTCCGCCCCTGACATAATATAACTTTATTTTTTTCATTTTCCACCATCCTTCGATAATGGTTTAATTAAAGACTTTATGGCACCGACATCTCTTGAATATGAGAGGCCAAAATCCCATTCTTTTTTAAATGTATTCTGGTGATAAGTTGAAAACATATAATTCCATACAGGAAATATAAAGGCATAGTTACTTTGATTATTCTCAATATTAACATCATGATGTGGCTCGTGGAATCCAGGGGTAGTCACAAGTAATGATAATTTACTCTCAATATTCAATGGTAGTTTGAATCGGGAATGATGATACGTGGCAAATAAAAAAGATATTAATGCATGAGCCGCTATACATTCCTGACTTATCCCAAATGCATAGATGAATAATACATTTAACAACGCGTGAGAAACTGCTTCTAAAAAATGGACCCTTAGTGATGTGCTGACATCTAACACCTCATCTAAGTGGTGAATTTCATGGAACCGCCAAAAAAACTCAAGTTCATGGCTCAACCGATGAAATATATAACCAGATAAATCTAAGAGCACAACTCCAATGGGAATTGAAATCCAGTAAGGTAATGAGCTAATGAAGTGAGAACTATTATCAGATGAAATAGATAGGAAAGGGACGATGAGTAATATACTGACTAACTTTGTCGCAATAAAATTTAAAATATTTACCCCCCAGTATTTCTTTATTTTTCATGTAAGGATAATATCCTTATAGATTAAAACCTCTAAAAAAAACAATAAGGAAAACCAGGCAACTAACCAATTTTCAGTAATGAAATGCATGATATTGCCCTCCTCTCTTTCGGTTCTTTAATATAACGTAGCAAATTAGTATTAAAATACTTTTTTATCGGTATTTTGTTTCTATTGATTTCCGGATGTGTGGTTTTAATGAGAGCTATTACAACCCGATAAGTATCAGGCTAGCTGGCAGTTCCTCCGCGGCAAAAGTGGATTCGCGATTAAATGAACAAACTCTCCATCAGAAGTAACTCAGATGAAAAAATCTCTGCCAACACTAAAAAGCCCGGAAAGCAGCATACGCCCGGATTCCGTGACGAGGCACTGAAGCTGGCCAGGCGTATCAGTCTGGCCGCTACTGCACGAGGACCCAGCTTGTATGAATATCAGTGCTGAAGCCGCGCCGAAACCGGTACCCGCTGCAGGTAACACCTGCAAAAAGATGACTGTTTCTAAGGCCATTTTTCATAAATTCGTGGGAACCCTGCCTTATCGGTAGTAGCCGGAGGATAAAAATCAGCGACTGAAGAAGCAGGTCGCTGATTTAAGTCTGGTTTACATCCTGCCCGGGAAATAAACGTCGAATGCCCCATGGCGGATATCTATAAAATCACGGGGAGCATCACGACTTTATTTTATTAACCGGCTGTCAGCACAGATCTTCCGGCCAGGGAAACTGTGACAACGTCAGCGGCGGGGTCCCATAAAACCGGTTCAGAGCCTCAATGAAACGCTGCGGACGTTCGGGAATGCCCTGCAGAAGGTAACTGGCGACTTTCTGATGCACCTTGCGCTGGAAGGCGATTCTGTCAGGCTCATGATCCCCGTTCAGGTTATCGCAACTGACATTAAAGGGAAATCCCGCCGCCACAGAGAACATCCACTCCAGAGCCTGCGGAGTCACCTCGACAGATTCAAACTGCTGTTGTGTCTGTTTGTCACGACCGTCAGGGCAGTACCAGTAACCGAAATCCACTAACTGACGGCGGGCTTCACCGGCGACACACCAGTGTGAGATCTCATGTAAAGCGCTGGCGAAATAACCGTGGGCGAAAATAACCCGATGATGATCACAATCGGCATCGGCCGGCAGGTAGACAGGCTCATCATCACCTTTCACCAGCCGGGTATTAAAATCCGTATAAAAACACTGGTCAAAGATGACCCTTAAATCCTGATAACGATGCTTTGTCATGCACTTACTCATTACTCAAAACGAGACAACGTGGCAGCGGAACTCCGCTGCCACGCCCCTGCAGAAGGCTGTTTCAGTGAGATAACAGCGTTATAATGGCCTGACCGTGGCTGTCCCACAAAAGTTTCAGGCTCATGGTCATAGAGACAATAACCACCATCGGACGGATCAGTTTCTGACCGCGGCTCAGAACCAGCCTGGCACCCAGTCTGGCACCACAAAAGGCCCCGAGGAGCATCACCAGCCCCAGCCCCCACAGAACTTTGCCGCCGAACATAAAAAAGACCAGACCGGCAAAGTTAGAGGTGAAGTTCAGCAGTTTGGCATGTGCTGTCGCTTTCGCCAGATTAAAACCAGCCAGCACGACAAACGCCAGGGCGTAGAAGGAACCCGCTCCCGGGCCCAGAAAGCCGTCGTAAAAGCCTACGCAGCCGCCGCCAATCAACGCATAAGGTAAGCCCCCTAGCCGTGCAGCCCGATCGTTTTCACCAAGCTTCGGCATAAATAAAAACCATAAGCCGATACCAATCAGAAACGCAGGCAGGATCTGGCGCAGCAGATTAGGCTGCATATGCTGAATAAGGATGGCACCGCACATCGCACCGAGAAATGTCATGGCGATATTCAGCCGCTGTTCAGCAATGTTTATCGCTCCGCGCCGGATAAAGTACAGCGTGGCCGAAAAAGAACCGCCGACAGACTGCAGTTTATTGGTCGCCAGTGCCTGCGCCGGTGACAGCCCGGCCGCCAGCAAGGCAGGTACCGTCAGTAATCCCCCGCCCCCGGCAATTGAATCAATAAAGGCCGCCGCCACCGCCACAATAAACAGTACCGCAACCGTAACGGGGCTGACTAAAAACCATTCCATAGCGTTCCTTACAAAACGTGATTATCGAGCAGAGCCTGGCAGGCCGGCGGCAGCGGAGGTGTCCGCTTCACCGGAGAGCTGGCAGAAGGCTTCGCTGGCAGGAACCAGCTGGCAAGTTCGGCACCGCAACCATCCCCGGCAGGCGGTGCGGGCTGATCCTGGCATTGCGTGCTGCCTGCCGGACAACGTAACCGGACATGCATATGGGCACGATGCCCGAACCACGGCCGTACTTTCTGCAGCCAGCCCCTGTCACTGCCCGCCTGCAGACACAACTGTTGTTTAATCGCCGGGTTCACAAAAATCCGGGTGACTTCCGGGTCTTCAGCGGCCAGCTTGATCATCTGCATCACGCCGGGTGACCAGTGCCTGGCTACGATATGTTTGCCATCGGCACTGACCAGGTCAAGAGGTTGCGGATGCAGGAGTTGTTGTGCCGTCCAGCGACGGGCAGGTAACTGAAGCCAGATATCCACATCCAGACCGGTCTGGTGGCTGGCATGACCGCTACTGAAACGGCCCCCCGCCGCCATTCCCATATCGCCGATCAACACTTCTCCGTTATCCTCTGCAGCAACACGCGCGGAGAAACGCTGGATAAAGCGGATCAGATCCGGATGACCAAAATAGCGCCGCTGATCCGGACGCATCACCTGATAATCAGCCGCGTCCGGAGGCAGTTGCTGTGCCCCGATAATGCAACCATTGGCAAAACTGCCTATCGATTGCGGAGCACCACTGACAGGATGCTGAATACTCTGCCAGGGGGTTGCCGCCGCCATTGCCGGGGTTTTCAGAAGTAACATCAGAACAGCCAGCGCGTATTTTTTCATGGTATTACCAGCGTGGTATGGCGGTGGTGACATCGGCACACTGGGCGCGGTGACGCAGCAAGTGATCCATCAGAGTAATAGCCATCATTGCTTCAGCGATAGGCACCGCCCGGATCCCGACACAAGGGTCATGACGCCCTTTGGTGATCATCTCCACTTCTTCACCTGTCCGGGTAATGGTTTTACCCGGCACCGTAATGCTGGACGTCGGTTTCAGCGCCAGATTCGCCAGAATGGTCTGCCCGCTGCTGATCCCGCCAAGAACGCCACCGGCATGGTTGCTCAGGAAACCCTCATGACGAATTTCATCACGGTGTTCGCTGCCGCGTTGCTCCACGACGGCAAATCCGTCACCGATTTCGACGCCTTTGACCGCATTAATGCTCATCAGTGCATGGGCCAGGTCGGCATCCAGACGATCAAATACCGGTTCACCCAGTCCCGGAGGCACGCCTTCCGCCACCACGGTCACTTTCGCGCCGATAGAATCCCCTTCTTTCTTCAGACCGCGTAGCAGTTCATCCAGGGCTTCCAGTGTGGTTTCATCCGGAGAGAAAAACGGGTTCTGGCCGACCTGCTGCCAGTCGCGAAGTTCACACTTCACTTCGCCCATCTGGGCCAGATACCCGCGAACCACGATACCGTGTTTCATCTGCAAATATTTTTTTGCGATAGCGCCGGCAGCCACACGCATCGCCGTTTCACGGGCAGAAGAGCGTCCGCCCCCGCGATAATCACGCAGCCCGTATTTTTGCTCATAGGTATAGTCAGCATGTCCCGGGCGAAACAGATCTTTTATCGCACCATAATCCTGCGAACGTTGGTCGGTATTTTCGATCAGCAGACCGATAGATGTTCCGGTGGTGACACCCTCAAAGACTCCGGACAGAATACGTACCTGATCCGGCTCACGGCGCTGAGTGGTATAACGGGACGTCCCCGGACGACGGCGGTCCAGATCCTGCTGAATATCTTCTTCTGTCAACGGAATGCCCGGGGGAACACCATCGACGATGCACCCTAATGCGATCCCATGAGATTCACCAAAGGTGGTGACTTTAAAAAGCTGCCCTATGCTGTTTCCGGCCATGGTAGTTCCTTGTATCAAAAAACACAGGCCGCCTGGCAGCGGCCCGTCCGGGAATTAAAACTGATATTGTCTGAAGTACGGAAGCGCCTCAACCAATTGCTGTCTGTCGAGCATAAATACCCCGTCCCCGCCATGTTCAAATTCAAGCCAGGTAAAGGGCACCTCCGGATACTGCTCCATCATATGCACCATGCTGTTACCCACTTCACAGATCAGTACACCGTCTTCACTCAGATATTCTGCCGCATTCGCCAGAATACGTTGCACCAGCACCAGGCCATCGCTGCCCGCAGCCAGTCCCAGCTCCGGTTCGTGGCGGTACTCGCCCGGGAGGTCATCCATATCTTCCGCATCCACATACGGCGGATTCGTGACGATAAGGTCATATTTTACCGGGGGGATCTCACGGAACAGGTCTGAACGTAACGGTGTGACCTGATGCATCAGGCCGTGCGATTCAATATTCTGCTCGGTGACCGCCAGTGCCTCCGGCGAGATATCGGCGGCATCGACTTCGGCCTCAGGAAATTCATAAGCACAGGCAATAGCAATACAACCACTCCCGGTACACATATCCAGAATACGCTCAGGAGTATGATTAATAAGCCCGGCAAAACGCTGACTGATAAGCTCGCCAATCGGCGAACGCGGGACTAATACCCGCTCATCCACATAAAATTCATGCCCGCAAAACCAGGCTTTATTCGTCAGATAGGCGACAGGTATCCGATCATTAACCCGGCGGATCACACGCTCCACTATCCGGTTTTTCTCACTACGGGTCAGGCGTGCCTGATACATTTCTTCAGGAAATTCAGGTGGCAGATAGAGGGTCGGTAATACCAGCTGAACCGCCTCGTCCCAGGGATTGTCGGTACCGTGTCCGTACCAGATATCAGCCGCGGAAAAACGGCTCACCGCCCAGCGCAGCATATCCTGAATGGTGTGCAGTTCGTTTACTGCTTCATCAACGAAAATTTTGTCCACTTTGTCCTCCGGGGACGAGATCTGAATACGGGCGATAGTTTGCCATGAAGTGACTCAGAATTCAGCGCTGTATTAATAAAAAGCCCGCTTTTATCTCTTATCCATCCGCAGAGAGACCTGACCCTGAAAAAACGGTCTTTTTGGCGCATAAAAAACTCTGTGCCTGAACACCTGATAACGAAAATGTACAACGGAAGAGCAGAAAGGCATTTGCTTTTTCCCTTTAAGCCAGGAAAAATACGAGACTCTCCCTCATCATAAAGCCAGTTATCTTATGAACCCGAAGAAAACACTTAGCCAGGAGGATCAGTTACTGTTCCGGCAGTTAATGTCTGATACACGGAAACTGAAACAGGATACTGTGCAGCATGCACCGGTACGCCCGCAAAGCAGAGTCATCCCGCAGAAGCGCCTGCAATCGGAACAAGCGGATAACAGTCATTATTTTTCCGACGAATTCCAGCCGTTGCTGGCCGAGGAGGGGCCGGTAAGGTATGTTCGTGCCGATGTCAGTCACTATGAGCTTAAAAAATTACGCCGGGGCGATTACACACCGGAGATTTTCCTCGACCTTCACGGGCTGACACAGCAACAGGCGAAAAAAGAGCTGGGGGCATTACTGGCAGCCTGCCGGAGAGAACATCTGTTCTGTGCCAGCATTATGCACGGGCACGGCAAACATATTCTCAAGCAACAGACACCGTTATGGCTGGCACAGCATCCCTATGTGATGGCGTTTCATCAGGCTCCAAAACTGTTCGGAGGGGATGCGGCGATCCTGGTATTGATAGAAACAGAAGAGTGGCAACCGCCGGAGCTTCCCTGAATCACCGGCAGCGTCCTGCCGCGGTAATTCAGGGCAGATCAGATAGCTTTATCCAATCGGGACGGGCTGACCTGCCATTTCAGCTGGCCTGTTGCCGTTTGTTCGTCATAGTCGACCAAAGCAATCCCGGAGGTCGCGAACATCGGGGGAGCTTCCTGCGGACAAAGTTCTGACACCAGATAGCCGACCAGCGGTAAATGAGAGAGCACCAGAACAGAGCTAACGCCTTCATGTGCAAGCGCTTCGATGTATCGGGCCACCCTGCCGGCATCGCCTGAAGGGGTCAGTTCCGGTAAAACATCGCTTTCCTGCGGCAGAAGCATTCCTTCACGGACAACTTTCAGCGTCTGTTCGGCCCGAAGGTAAGGGCTGACCAGCACGCGCTCAATATCCACGACCTGATTATCGAGCCAGTGTGCCATCTGTTTTGACTCATCGCATCCGCAATGAGTCAGAGGTCTGGCTGCATCGCTGTCCGCTTCCAGCGCCGCTTCGCCGTGACGCATGATATAAACTTGCATAGTACACCGCTGTTAATTGAAAAAAGAACGGTTTCATGAACTGCAGCATGCTGCATAGCGTTATGAAGCAGGTGTTGTACCTAAAGGCCGGCTTGCAGTCAACTGAATGGCCATTTTATGCACAACAAATATCCGGTTAAATTGATACGGCGCAATTCCGCCGACAGGATAACAAGGAGATTAAATACCGGTTAACACCGGTTCTGCAGGTTATCAGAGTCTGTGAACGGGATGCATAGGATATTTGCATGGGTGTGCTGTCGGATCAGCATAGCACCACATCAGTACCGGGCCGGCAGCATATAAAACCTCTAAAAATCATTGCGTTGATTGGTTATGGTGACTTCCATGGCCATCAGACAGAGCCTCGCGGAAGCAAAGTATTCTCTCAACAGTCAGTCACTCAGTCTGAAATACCGGCGGCAAAAACAAAATACCCTCCGCGCCCCCCGTATCAGGACGGCGCGGAGAACAGGTTAATATTCAGGCTTTCAGCCAAAACGTAACAAAGATTGAATATTGCAGAAAAACCGGCGGGCAGTCCGCTAACGCAGGCCGAGCTGGAAGATCATACTCTCGGCCTGACAGCTGAAGGTAAACGTCGCCTGTAAACGAACCCCATCGGCCCCCTCACTGATTTCGCTCTCGATGGTACAAGGGTCTGACTCCACCGCCCTGGCATTACACGTGAGTTGTGCCAGAGCGGCTTCTGCCGCCGCCCTGTCGGGATAAACGGCCGACCAGTCGGCTGTGCAGTCACTGTTGTCCATCACCGTGCCGACATCCATACAACAACACGCGGCCGTCTCATTCGCACTGCATTTTTTAATCGCATCAGTCATTGTGCGCTCCGGTAGAGTTAATAATCACTCAACACAGTGTACGCCCGTAAAGAGCCCCTCAGCTATACGAAACCCCGATTTCGCGGCAAAGAGCACACAAACTTTGATCCACCGCAACCCCTCTGCCGGACAGTCTTTGCCACCTCCCGCCGGGAGCGTTAACTCTTTTTCCGGAAGCCGGGATCAACACTGCCAGCCAGGGGGCAGCCATCAACATTAAGAGGGATAACACAAAAAAAACGGGCCTGAAATTTCAGACCCGTCTGTACACTACTGCGTTGATCGCGAATTAATCGGAGTCAATCTCGCTCAGGTCGCCCTGAATGGCCTGGGCGTTCGGGTTGACTTCCGGTTTCAACTTACCGCCATTGGCGAGGAAATCATAACGCTGGAAGTAAGCATTACGGATAAAGGCATAAGGATCGCTCTGTTGTTTCAGCATGCCATCGGAATCCAGTAATTCGGCACGAGTCTCAATTCCTTCTAACACCCATTTTCCTGCCGACATCCAGATAGTCAGAAAGCTGAGTGGCGGATACAGGGCATCGACCATATCCCCGCCGTCCTGACGTAATGTAAAGCTGCCATAGCCCGGTAACTCAACATACGGACCGTAACCTACCCCGTAATGGCCCAGTGTAGTACCAAAGCCCTGTGCATGTTCACGGGCCAGTGCCGGATTAGCTTTACCGGCCACATCAATCAACCCGCCCAGCCCCAGCGTGGAGTTCAGGAAGAAACGGGTAAAGTGAATAGCCGCACGATGTACGTCTCCTTCCAGCAGATAGTTCACCATGCTTGAAGGCTCATCGAGGTTACTCAATGCATTACTGATCCCGTTTCGGGCAGGTATCGGTACATAGTTCCGCCACGCAACCGCCACCGGACGCACAATATACGGATCCAGCACGTTGTAGTTCAGGTTGAACATGGTACGGTTAAAACTTTCCAGCGGATCACTGCGATTCGCTGATCCCGATGCCGCCTGCGGAACAGGCACCTGTGCGACTGGCTGCGAAACCTGCTGTGCTTCAGGCTTTATCACCTGGTTATTTTTTTCAGTGGCCGGATGACTTCCGGCACACCCTACCAGCAGTAAACTGGCCACCCCCAGAATGGTCAGGCGGTAATGCATGCTGATCTCCCTGTGCAATGATCTGAAAGACCATCAGGGTTGCTGCTGGTTAATCACCACAGCGACCGTCTGATGACCGTTATACGGTAATTTCCCCGTCTGGCCATACCAGTCGCCCGATTGCGGATCCGCACTTCCGTCACGAGAAATACGCACTCTCACCTGAATATTGTGCTGTGCTGAGAGTAAACGTTGCTGAACCATTGCGTTGCTGTCATCAAGAGTAACAGTCAGCGGAAAATGACTCAGCGGGATGCGTTTCACTGCCACCGGGACCGGAGATACACCATCGGTCACTGAAATATACAATATTCCGTTCGGGGTTAACATTTTTTCTGCAGTAGGCGAAATGGCCACATTCAGCGTGAGTTTACTGCTTTGTTGCCCTGCATTCGTACGGGCAAGCTCGATCCCCTGCTCTACTGCGTTCGCCTCTTTGGAATTTGCAGGCAGCAATGGCAGCATTTTTTGCCAATAACCGATCGCCGTATCGTAATTTTGTTGGGTATAGTTTACCGCTGCCAGTAAACTTAAGATGCGTAAACTATTTGGCTCGGCAGTCAGCATATTACTGAGCATCACCTGAGCCTGACGATTATCCTGAGGGTCCTGAGAACGAACCAGTACACTGGCATAAGCCAGTTTGAGTTCATTGTTATTCGGTGACAGTTTTAAGGCTCTCTGGAACGCCTGGCTGGCAAGCGGTGTATTATTCAGCACCATCCCCAACCGTCCCAGCATCGCCCAGTCATTTATATTGTCAGGATGCGATTGCAGTGAAGTTCTCAGACCCACCTCAAACTCTTCCAGTTCCCGGATATTCAGCGCTTTATCCTGCGGGTTCATTAACTGAGCACGAAGCTTAGGGTATTGAGCGTTAATCTGCTCCCATGCCAGCACCTGAGCCAGCCCTCCGGTTTTCAGATACATGCCCAGAGTCACCAGTACCAGAATAATAAGTCCCGGCCAGAGCACCCAGCGACCGGAACTACGGCGGATAACCGTTTGTTGTTCAGGAATATCCGTCAGCAGCGTTTGCTGTAATTCGGTGATCATCTCCTGTTTTTCAGCCACAACGCCCTGCTGTTCATCTTCATCCAGTTCATTCAGACGCTGACGGTAAAACGTTTTATTAAGCTGATCGCGCTGAGTGCTGGTGTCTTTCCCGGAACGCCAGCCACTGGTGAGCACCAGAGCACATGCCGCCAGCAAGATAATACAAATACTTAACCATAACGCGCTCATAGCGGCTTCCTGTCATTATCCAGTAACGCAGCCAGTCTTTGCTGTTCAGCCTGATCAAGCTCACTGCGCATATTCTTTCTTCTGCTACGTAAAATAATCAACGCAGCACCTGCAATAATAAAACACGCCGGACCGACCCAAAGAATGATCGTTGACGGAGTGACCGGCGGCTCATACGTCACAAAGTTACCGTAGCGGCTCACCATATAACCGATAATCTGCTGGCGGCTTTGCCCTTGTTGCAGCATCTCATAGACCTTCTGTCGCATATCTGCCGCGATCATCGCTCCGGAATCGGCAATGCTGTTATTCTGACATTTCGGACAACGCAAGGACTCTGTCAGTGAGCGATACTGCTCTTCCTGAGCCAGCGACTTAAATTGATAAGTATCGATGGCGGCCCAGAGACTAAAGCTGGTCATCATGGCTGCCATGAAAAGCAGGAGTCTTTTCATCGATTATTTCTCCGCTAACTGGCTGTACTTATTCCACAGCGGCTGGATCTGTTGCTGCCAGACCTGAGCATCCACATTCCCTGCATGGCGGTAACGGATAATGCCTTGACCGTCGATAAGGAACGTTTCCGGCGCACCGTACACCCCCAGATCCAGCCCCAGCATACCGTTGCCATCGTACAGGCTGAGGGAATACGGATTACCCAGAGTATTCAGCCAATTGACGGCTTTAACCCGATCATCTTTATAATTCAGCCCGACGATACGGATACCTTTTTCAGCCAACGTATTCAGGTACTGGTGTTCGGCACGGCAGGTCGGGCACCAGGTTGCCCAGACATTTAGCAACAGAGGTTTGCCGTTCAGTAATGCTGTCTGGTCATAGAATTTGCCAGGATTTTGCAATGATTCCAGTTTAAATACCGGCATCGGTTTACCCACTAATGCAGATTCCAGCAGGGTAGGATCATCCCCATGGGCATTACGGTTTAACTGCCAGAGCAATGCGGCGGCCAGCAGTAAAAATAACACCAGCGGGATAAACAGAATTTTTCTCTTCATCAGTGCTGCTCCTCCCCGGACTGATGTTTTTTACGGGAACGGTAACGGGGATCCAGCAGACACAGAACACCCCCGACAGCCATAAAGACACCCCCGAACCAGATCCAGCGTACAAAAGGTTTATAGTAGAGGCGTACCGCCCAGGACCCATCGCCAATCTCTTCACCCAGTGCGGCATAAAGGTCACAGGCAAAGCCACCGCTGATGGCCGCTTCGGTCATCATGGTTTGCGCGACCGGGTAATAGCGTTTTTCGGCATGAAGCACGGCGACCTGCTTACCTTGATGCGAGACGTCAATAATGGCCTGCCCGCCCGAGTAATTAGGCCCGGTCAGTCGCTGCACATCACGGAAAATAAAATGATAATTATGAATATCGATGTTATCACCAGGTTTCATGCGGACATCGCGTTCCACACTGTATTGAGTACTGAATGCAATACCGATAACCGTCACCGCGACGCCCAGGTGCCCCAATACCATGCCCCAGTGACTGCGGGAAAGATGCAGTAAGCCACGGAAAAAACGATGACGGTGGGTAGCACGCTCATGCAACTCCATTAACGTCAGCAGGATCACCCATACCGACATCAGCAAGCCGACAACCGCCATCGCTTCAATACGGTCCTGCAGAATGAGTGGTAACGCAATTGAACAAATCAGGGTCACAACCACGGCAACAAGCAGTCGCTTAACGAGCTTTTTCGGCTCATCACGACGCCAGCGTACCAGCGGACCAATCCCCAGCATCAGCGCAAAAGGCGCCATGATCCAGGTGAACATGGTATTAAAGAACGGCGCACCAATCGAAATACTCCCCAGCCCCAGTTCTTTATGAACCAGCGGTAACAGCGTCCCCAGTAACACCACCAGCATGGCAGCAATCAGGAGTACGTTATTGCCGAGCAGGAAGGATTCACGTGACCAGCCTTCGTTCTGCACACGACTGCGTACCTGCCCGCCACGCAGAGCGTAGAGCAGTAGTGAGCTACCGATGACAATCACCAGGAAAATCAGGATGAAAATACCGCGTGAAGGATCGGACGCGAAGGAGTGCACAGAAACCAGTACCCCTGACCTGACCAGGAATGTTCCGAGCAGGCTCAGAGAAAACGCAGTGATCGCCAGCAGTACGGTCCAGGATTTAAAAGTTCCGCGTTTTTCAGTCACCGCCAGGGAATGAATCAATGCCGTACCTGCCAGCCACGGCATCAGGGAAGCATTTTCTACCGGATCCCAGAACCACCAGCCGCCCCAGCCAAGAACATAGTAGGACCAGGCGGATCCCAGAACAATACCAATGGTCAGGAATACCCAGGCTGCAGTGGTCCAGGGACGTGACCAACGAGCCCATGCGGTATCCAGGCGGCCAGTCATCAGGGAGGCAATGGCAAAGGCAAAGGCGACCGAGAAACCGACATAGCCCATATACAATAACGGCGGATGGAAAATCAGGCCGATATCCTGAAGCATAGGGTTGAGGTCATTCCCATCGACCGGGAAGTCAGGCAGTGTACGAATGAAAGGATTGGAAGTCAGGGTAATAAACAGCAGAAAACCCAGGTTAATCATGCCCATCACGGCAAGTACTCTGGCAATGGCGTCCTGTGGCATCCCCCGGCTCAGTAACGCGACGGCCAGTGTCCAGCCGCTCAGCATCAGCAGCCACAACAGCAATGAGCCTTCGTGAGCGCCCCAGGTGGCTGCAATACGGTACCAGACCGGTAACAGGGTATTTGAGTTTTCTGCCACATAAGCAACAGAGAAGTCATTAACAATAAACGCATGTACCAGAATCAGAAAGGCCCCGGCAATACAGGCAAACATCCCGTAACTCAGCGGACGGGCCATCCCCATCAGGCGGCTATCGAGCCGTGCTGCCCCCCATAGCGGGTAAATACTTAACAGTAATGCCAGGCCGAGTGCCAGACATAACAAAAAACTGCCTATTTCAGGGATCATTGTTGCTCACCTTGCATGGTCTGCATATTCAAAGCCGGATCGTCAGGGTTCTTTTTCATCGCATTAGTAATTTCCGGTGGCGTATACTTCGCATCGTGTTTTGCCAGTACCTGCCGGGCTTTGATGACATTGCCATCCTCCAGTATGCCCTCGGCAACAATCCCCTGCCCTTCACGGAAGAGATCGGGAAGAATACCCACATAGGTCACCCCGACCACGCCATTGGCATCATAGAGTTTGAACTGTACCGCCAGGGTGTCAGGGTCACGTTTAACACTGCCCGGCATCACTATGCCACCGATGCGTAACTGCTGACCCGGATGCGGTTTATCCGCATGATCAGCCCCCCGTCCGTAAAGAATTTCACTCGGGGTATAGAACAGATCAATATTTGAACGCAGTGCGTACATGACTAATGCGGTGGCCAGCCCAAGCCCCACCAGTATTGCCACGACGACCATCAAGCGGCGACGGCGACGAATATTCACAGGGGTTCTCCCGTTTTAGCTGCAGCTTTCTTTTGTTTCGCCGCGCTGACCCGACGTTCGCGGGATTCACGCTGCCTTATCTGTTTTAATAAAAGCGTTCTTTGTACCCGCGTGTGAATGATAAGCACAGTGAAGGCCAACAGAGTGAAGAAAACGGACAACCAGACGTAAAAGGCATACCCCCCCATTCGGAAGAAATCGGCCCATGAAGAAAATGCAGGAGTCATTATTTACGCCCCTTGTTAGCAATAACGGAAACCCAGGGACGGTTGCGTTCGGTAAACAGAATAAGCGTTCGCAGGCGTATTAATGTCAGTGTAATAAAGACCAGCAGGTACCCGAGGATAGACCACTGCAGCGGTGTACGCATCGGCCGTGCGATATCCTGCTGAAAGAAACCGGACGAGCCCTGGTGCAGAGTATTCCACCACTGAACGGAATAATGGATGATAGGCAGGTTAACAACCCCAACCAGAATAAGAATTCCGGCCGCTCGTCCGGCTACACGGCGGTCATCGAACGCGTTATACAGGGTAATCACCCCCATATAGATAAAGAGCAGGACCAGTTCAGAAGTGAGACGGGCATCCCATATCCACCAGGTTCCCCACATCGGTTTGCCCCAGGCAGAGCCGGTGACCAGCGCAATAAAGGTGAAAACAGCCCCCACCGGAGCCATCGCTGCAGCGACCAGATCAGACATTTTCATCTGCCAGACCAGACCGATAAAGGCGGCAATCGCCATGGAAGCATACACCCCCATCGACCACATGGCTGCCGGCACATGAAGATACATAATCCGGTAGCTGTCACCCTGCTGATAATCTGCAGGCGCAAAGCCAAAGCCCCAGGCCCAGCCGAGTAACAGAGTGATTGTTGCCGCCAGCGCAAACCAGGGAATAAACCTGCCGCACAGGTGATAAAGCCTTTCAGGCCTTGCCAGTTGATGTAACCATTTCCACATTTTCGTATTGCTCACTGATAGTTACTAAAAGCGGCACAACACGCAGCTTATTGCAGACTGATCCGTAACGCTGCGGCTGTGGCAAAAGGTGCCAGAGTAATACTGGCGATTAGCATTGCGCCTAATATGGCCAGGTAGCCCCCGATGGAGACTCCCTGGCTGGCAGCATCAATGGCTGCACTTGAAAAAATCAGTACCGGAACCGCCAGTGGCAGAACCAGTAAACTTAATAAGACCCCGCCTCGTCTTAACCCGACGGTCAGCCCGACCCCGATGGCACCGAGGAAACTCAGGATCGGCGTTCCCAGCAATAGCGTCAGCGCCAGACCACACCAGCCGGCAAAGCTCAGCGACAGCAGCAAAGAGGCCAGTGGCGACAGAATGATCAACGGCACCCCGGTCACCAGCCAGTGTGCAATGACCTTTCCTAAAACTGTCAGAGGTAACGGTGCAGGCAATAGCACCAGTTGTTCCAGCGAACCGTCCAGGAAGTCATCGCGGAACAACCGCTCAAGCGCCAGTAATGACGACAGCAGGGCTGCCACCCAGACAACGCCTGGCGCTATCCTGGCCAGTAATGCAGACTCCGGACCGATCCCCAACGGAAACAGCGTGATCACAATCAGAAAAAACCATAACGGATTAATCAGTTCCGAACTGTTGCGAAACGCTACTTTTAATTCCCGACGAATAATACTTACCAGCATGGCTCGTTTCCTTCCGCCAGTAAGCGTATTTTCCTTACCGGGACCGCACGCGCTGGCAGATCCTGATGCGTTGTCAGAATAACGGATCCCCCCTGCCGGGCATGTACTGAAAATTGTGACATTATTTTTTCAACACCTGCTTTATCTATCGCCGTCAACGGTTCATCGAGGATCCAGAGCGGTGCTTCTGTTAACCATAACCGTGCCAGCGCAACCCTGCGCTGTTGCCCTGCGGAGAGCTGGGAGACCAGTGCATCCTCATAACCCGTAAGCTCTACCTCTTCCAGCGCATGAAATATTTGCTCATTACTGCAGGCAGGATGAAAAAAACGCAGATTTTCCAGCGCGGAGAGAACACCTTTAATTCCGGGCAGATGGCCCAGATAAATCATCTGCCGCTGCCAGATATCACGCTGAGCGGCTATCGGGGTGCCTTCCCAGAGAATGTCTCCGGATTCAGCACGGCTCAGGCCAGACAACAGACGTAACAAAGAGGTTTTACCTGCCCCATTCGGCCCTTCTATCTGAACAATATCGCCGCGTTCCACATTGAACGAGAGCTGTTCAAAAAGCACCCTTTCATCACGAACGCAGGTCAGGTTTTTGGCTTCCAGCATGCAGAATCTATTCGCGTTAACATAAATGAAACCGAACTATAGCATAAGGAAATCGGCTGCCGAATGGTGAAAATGGTTACGGTTCCATAAAAAAGCTCTGACAGACACCTTTTCGTCCAAAAAACAGACAATGATAAAATTTTGTTACGTTTATTTTGTTATCCATCAGGTTAAGGCTGGAGGACCGCCTGCGCTTACTACTGAAAAATCTCTTCCGCAGTTACCGGTATCAGCCCGATAAAACCGCTGTTTTTGAAAAAAGTTCACGCTTTGTGAACGAAATTCCATTTTTCAGGGTTCCGTTACCCGAACTGATAAATTACATCTCACCCTCATAAAACCAACATGAAAGTAACAACGCTATTAACCTGCAAATCCTCCGTATGACCGCCTGAAATATTGAGAAAAAAGACTAAACTTAAACGTCACAGATCCGTTAATTTTCCGTCGGAGAGCAGAATGCAGAATCCTGAAACACCGCGTATGCGGGCAAAAGAAGTCGACAGTGATGAAAAAAGTAATGAGGATGAAATCACCACCTCCGAAGAAGAATTACCCTCCTCTGCGGTCGCTATTCATGAAACGATCCGCCAGAGCGGTGAAAAGGAACTGGAAAGAGACAGTATGGCATTGCTGCTTTCCGCAGTTACCGCCGGATTATCAATGGGGACATCCCTGCTGGTAAAAGGATTATTGCAGGTGCACACCGAAGGTATGCCGGGCAGTTTTTTGCTTGAGAACTTTGGTTATTGTGTGGGCTTTATTATCGTCATTCTTGCACATCAGCAACTCTTCACCGAAAACACCATCACGGCCGTGCTACCGGTGATGCACAAGCCGGTAAAAGGGAATATTTTGTTACTACTACGGCTATGGGGCATTGTACTGGTCGGTAATTTTATAGGTACTGCGCTGATAGCACTGGCCTTTAACCATATGCCGGTTTTTGATGACACCCTGCAACAGGCCTTTGTGCATCTTAGCGAAACGGCCGTCAGACATGATGCATTGCAGATGTTTTGTGGCGCACTTATCTCGGGCTGGCTGATTGCAACAATGGTATGGATGTTCCCGCACGCGGGATCGGCAAAAGTCTTCGTGATCATAATGATCACCTGGATTATGTCGCTGGCAGGGCTGTCACATATTGTTGTGGGGTCGGTAGAAGCTTTCTATCTGGTCTTTAATGGTCATATGACCTGGGCGGAATTTTTCTGGCCATTTGCACTTCCGACACTGCTCGGAAACATTACCGGAGGAACGTTCATTTTCGCCCTGCTCAGTCATGTTCAAATCCGTAATGACATGAGTGAGCTGAATAAACAGTATAAATAGCAAGATTGGCTGCAGGCTCTGGTCTTCTGCAATTAGCGGAAACCGGCCTGCCCCGCACAATAATCACTGCCATTATCTGAGTATGACACACATGACTAATTCCGGGTCGTTGTGCATCAACCCCGATGTTTCTGCCGCAGTCTTCCCGCGGCAGAAACCTGCTATGGCCAAAACTTTCGGACTGGCAGTCCCCGCCCCCCTCATCTGCCCGGCAACAGGAAGCCACCAGAGAGAAGGTTGTACTTGTAAAAACCTGAGCATTTACGGTAACATAGAAAGACAGCGCGATATCCTGCCTGTCCGCAGTTTTACGTCTCCTTAGTTAAACGGATATAACAAGCCCCTCCTAAGGGCTAGTTGCAGGTTCGATTCCTGCAGGGGACACCAGTCATACCTTACCTCGCATTACTTGACATTACCAAAACCCCTTTATAATCAGCCTTCCCATGAAATCAATGTTACCTGACGTTACCCGACGTGTATTGACTGCACGGAACTTTTGCGGGCATATTGTGGGCACAACGAATTATGCCCACGGAATTATGCCCACATGCTGACGATTAAACAGATTGATGCCGCCAAGCCAAAAGAGAAATCTTACAGGCTCCCTGATTCGGGCGGCTTGTTTCTGTTCGTGCCTCCGACCGGAAAAAAGGTCTGGCGGCTCAGGTATCGTCACTCAGGAAAAGAGAAGACTCTGGTCATCGGTCCCTACCCTGCAGTCAGCCTGGCTGAAGCAAGAGCAGCTCAGGCCGAAGCAAAATTGAAAATTGCCAACGGCATCGACCCATCCGAAGTTAAGAAACTGGTAAAAAAGGAAGGGAGTGACTCACAATTATTTTCTTCTATCTATAAAGAGTGGTACCAGCACAAGCAGGACGTATGGTCTGAGGGGTATGCTTCAGAGCTGGGCCGCATGTTTACCGACGACATTCTGCCGATGATCGGCTCGATGGATATCAACGACATTGAGCCAATGCAAATCCTGGCTGTCATCAGGCACTTTGAAAGCCGCGGCGCCATGGAGCGTGCCAATAAAGCCCGGCGGCGCTGCGGTGAAGTTTTCCGGTATGCCATAGTGACCGGGCGGGCCAAATATAACCCGGCACCGGACCTGGCTGACGCCATGAAGGGTTACCGGAAAAAGAACTACCCTTTCCTGCCGGCCAGCCAGATACCGGCGTTTAATGAAGCCCTGTCCACATATACCGGAAGCGTGGTTTCCCGCATCGCTACACAGATCTTGCAGTACACCGCAGTGAGAACAAAAGAACTCCGTTCTATGCAATGGGAAAACGTCGACTTTGAAAACAGAGTGATCACCATTGATGAAGGCGTCATGAAAGGAAGGAAGACGCACCTGGTCCCGATGTCAGATCAGGTGGTGCAATTGCTGGAAACCATCCGGCCAATGACTCAGCCGGTGTCTGATTTCGTTTTTGCAGGCAGGAACGATAAGAAGAAGCCCATCAGTGAAAACGCCGTGTTACTCGTCATCAGGCAGATAGGCTATGAGGGGTTGGCGTCTGGCCACGGCTTCCGGCACCAGTTCAGCACAATACTGAACGAGAACGGGTGGCCACACGACGCAATAGAGAAGCAGCTCGCGCACTCTGATAAGAACTCCATCCGTGGAGTGTACAACCATGCTGAATATATGCGGACCCGTATAGAGATGATGCAGTGGTGGGCTGACTGGATTGACGGAAAGGTTTAATCACAAACTCTTCACGAAGTACGTCACCACTCCGATCACCCTGGCATCGTCCAGTGCGTCACCTTCGATAATTCCACCATCAGTAATAAACCGGCCAGTAGCGTACATTTTCCTTCAGTAAGTTGAGCTGACTCTTCACCTCTCGGAGTGGAGGCCGTCGAAAGCTCAGCATTCACACATATTACTGTAAGGTTATTGTAACTAATGTAACAGATGAAATTTTCTTAACGAAACCTTATCATATTGAAAAATATTCTAAAGGTTAAAAACATGTACGTTTTATCAGCAATACTTTCAATAGCATTAAGTATTTTTGTGCTATCACGGCTAAATTATCAAAAAGACATTTACAATAAATCAGGGGTGGTGAGCATAACCGGAGCCAGGTGCTTTCTTGCGCTCCTGGTTATGATGTCGCACGCAACTCACTATCTGTACGAAAAAAATAATGAGTGGATATTCGATGGTAAGTTTAAGCTTCCATTTGGATTGAATAACTTTTACGCCACATCTGGAAAGCTTGGCGTTCTTGTATTTTTTATGATATCTGGATTTCTTTTTTATCGGGTAGTGTATAAAGATGAAGTTGACTTAAAATCTCTTTTCATTAAAAGAATAAAAAGAATACTCCCTTTATATTGGTTTTCAATGATCCTAATAATTGCAGTTGGGTGTTTATCATTCAGACCTGAAATGTCGACAAACACGTTATTTGGGGTAGTGAGATGGGCTACATTTGTAGGCACTTATTCGATAGGTGAAATAAATACATCAATAATAAACTCAGGTGTTGATTGGTCATTAAAGATAGAGTGGATGCTATATCTTTCAATAATACCTTTATCCTTGCTAACAAGGGGGATGAGTGACAGAAAGAAAGATTTATTTATCATTTTAAGCATCCTGTTGATAATGGCCGCCGCCGCTGAGATAAGAATGCACGGCCATATATACACTGACCCAAGGCCAGTCCTCGGATTTGTGTCCGGACTTTTCGCGTACAGGGTTAGCTCGTCAGTCAAAAGCCTGAAAAAAAGTAAGGCTGCATCAACCATTGCACTAATTTCTGTAGTCTTATCGCTGTTTGCCTGTATTTATGCTGGGTACTACTTAGTAATGCTGGGTTTATGCACTGTTTTTTTTGTTGTGATTTCATCAGGAAATAGCATTTTTGGAATACTTGAAAACAAAACAATAGTATCAATTGGTGAGGTTAGTTATAGCATTTACCTCCTTCACGGAATAATTTTATACCTCATGATGAAAGCCTCGGAAAAGCTACCTCAAGATTTTTATGAAAGCTTCATTTTTTGTACGCTTTTCAATTTCTTGCTTATAATTTCATCAGCCTACTTATCTAAAGTAACGTATAAAAATATAGAGTTGAGATTTTACAAGGGAGTGACTTTAAACACATCAGCACCACTCAGTCATAAAATAGAAAAAAACTGCAACCAGATATAAAATCACTATCAATTGCTCACGAGGGGTAGCGCATGTTCCTCGTGAGCAGCAATGATCAGATGGTCACACCATACGCGTTAGCCCGGACTTTAGCGTCCATATAAAGACCCTCGAGGGCCTCCAGGTTCATATAACTGTTATACAGAGAAAATTCCGTTGCCTCGGATTTGTCAGAATAAACTTCACTTCCGTAAGACGGGTTACCGAGCCCGAACGGCAGCCCGCGGGCGCGATATCCCGCTCCGTTAGTGTCTTTTCCGGTTACGTCAGATAGTGAGTATTCAGTGCCAGTAGAAATCTGTTTTGCGTATGCTGATATCAGGTTATTTGCCGTATCTACTGATGCTGCAACAAACATATACGAGGCATCTAGCTTTAATCCTGTCTGGGTAAAATTGACCATACCCGCTGCGTTAAAGGCTAAAGTGTTTTTGTAGTTAACGAAACATAACCCACTACCGTTATTAGTCACGCCATCATAGTTACCCATCAGGAAATAGTTAAAATCAGATGACATGGTGAGAATGGCTGGTTTTATCACGCCAAAAACCGTGAATTTTTCGTTATCAGTGTCTTTAATGTCAGTATGGAAATCAGCCTGAACTTCAGAATCAAAAAGAAGTCCGTTCGTCCCCCATGCGATAGGGTTGGTTGAGGGCTTGCCCGCTATAAGTTCATGAGTTCCGGTTCGGGAATAGACCCGTTTTTCATTTAAAGAAAAGAATGCCTGGGCGTTCGGGTCGAAATTCAACAGTGCAGTTAAATCAGTTGCAGGAATATTTACAGATGCGCTGCGGGAAATGACAGGAATACGTGTAGTTAACATTAAATAGCCTCGCTTAGTGATGTGATTTTAAAATGTGGGCAAACATAAGGCATGGGGTATTTATTTCCAGAAATAATAACGTAATCCTCGCATGAGTCAGTGAGATTACCGGATGAGCCTTTCAGTTGATTGGCCCCATTGTAGTCATATGCATACCTGACCTGAATATTGTCACCTACAATATTTTCGCTCATGGTGATAATTACCGTGTCACCCCCCGAAACAGACAGGGACTGCACGCTAAGTATATCATCGCCTGATTTAACACAGAATCCATAATTCTCTGTTTCCGGCATCAGTAATGTATCAAATGACAGCGGGGGGTTAGGAACAATAAACTTCACATGAATTTTATTTCCGTAGTGAGTCGCTGAGATCGCCCTTATTCTCTTGGGTTTTATCTTATCAATCAGGATTTGCTTTCTGGCCCTGCCAAAATATGACCCAGCCCATTTATAACCAACGCTGGTTAAATGTAGCCTGTCTGATATGTGCGGCAGGAAATAAGTCGGAAATATAACATAGACACGATCGTCCTCCTGCTCCATCTGCAGAAAAGCCTCCTGAGTGTTCCCTTCCTGCGTGTATGACGAATGCTGGTATGTCAGGAATATTACAGGATTTTCCTGGGATGTTGCCGCCTTAACATCAGCGTTAATATCGTTGATCAATGCAGTAAAAAGCGCCTTATAAGACTCAAGTGTTTCTACATGGTAATCACCGTCACCAGAGTCTGCCTCGCCTTGCATCCAGAATACAGTATCAATGTGCAGATCGTTATTAAGTGCGTACCCTCCCTTTATCTGTGGCAAGAGATATTTATCGTAACGGTCAGTGCCTTTGTTTAGTTGCGTTATTCTCTGTCCGGGTGCGCCAGGGGCTGATGTGAGTGTGACGAAATTACCTGCGCCAATGCCGTTCTCTTTTTGTGATGCGAGGTCAAAGTAGTTAGCCGCACAGCTACAAACAGTCTCTTGGGTAGCTTCAACCAAAGGAGCAAAGGCGGAGTAGTCTGTACCGAGTACGCCGCCTTTAAACATCACATTATTAAAAGGCTGTGTCAGGCTTAGTGCCGGAGCACCATAAGCACCCATAGAAAGAGACTGCCCGTAAGAGAAGTTCTGGTTTATTGCTTTCATGGCAATTGAATATGGGAATGGCTCGTCTTTCCATTCCGATGTTTTACCAATTCCTGAGCCTATCACCCTGTCCTGTTCGGCATCATATCCTAAAACAACATTATTCTGAGAATCGATAAGAAGCGGATAAACTGAATCACTGAGTGATTCAGCCTGCCGATTGGCGCTGAGGAGTTTCAAAAAATCTCTTATTCCCGCGCCGATTATGCTGTCAGCTTTCGCATCATAGCCCAGGATTACATTATTCTGAGAATCGATAAGAAGCGGATAAATAAATTCAGGAGACGATAAAACTTCACCATGCTCAGAAAGAAAGCGCAAATGATTATCTATTCCCGGCGCAACGATTGTATCTGTTTGTGAGTTATACCCGATGATAACATTACTTTCCCTGTCGATAGCAATCGGGTAAACAGGACCATCACCTTTATAAACAAGCCCTGAAGTTCCGGCCAGTGCATTTTGTAAATATTGAATACTTTCATAACTGGCAATTGAGGCAACATACACTGCTGTTCCGTTGTCATTTCTATAATAAAAAAATGAATCATCGTGTGGGGTTCTGAAATACTGACCGTCAGTAGTTCCCGAAATTCCTGTCGCTGTATCCGAGAAGGTAAAGCTGCCAACATCGAGGGATGTCAGTACATTCTGAAGATAAGCTATGCTTTTCAGCTCCTTCCCCGTGCGGGCAGTGACTTCAATAGCATCACCATTCAGAAGACTATCCAGTACCTGGACGTTATCCTGAAAATCAAGTACAGCAGTAGACGGAACGGAATTTCCAGTATTATTAAGCGCCATTTAAAGCCTCATATATGAGAAAACCCGCCGGAGCGGGTTGGTTGTTGTGATTATGCGAGTGGTCAGGAATATAGCTGAGAGCTGTACTCGGTCAGGGTAAGGGTTTGAGTGTTATCACCATTGGATTTAGCACTATCAACCCGCCACATTGTCGCATTCAGATCTGAGTCTGTTGCGATGAAGTAACGTGACGGAGACTGAATGTAATTGCCATCATAAATGTTCAGGTCAAATGTGTCTGCTGCTGCGCTGAATGACCTGGGATTACCGTCAACCGGTGAGCATTCCCAGCGACCACGGTAACCACCTTCACTGTCAGTCATTACTACATATAACTGCTCGTCACCGAATGTGATCCGCTCTGATGTATAGAAAATATCTCCGTCCCTGCCCTTCAGGTATCCGGTTTGCTGTGCGTTGTCGTACATATCCGGACATTGAACAACCGAGCCTCTCACCACTTGCGTCTGCTCAAGTACCTTAGCGGTCATGGTGAGGCGGGAATACAGAATTTTCCTTGCTTCCAGGTAGGCGCGGTCATAGGCCTGTGTACTATTGCTGCAGCCTGATAAGCTGATTTGATTGGCATTACTTGTCGCATCCCCGACCTCAGTAATGCCATTCTCATCAATTTGCAGATAGACATATGCTTTTTTATTGCTGGTCGGGTCGGTGTAATCCAGAGTCACCCCGTCATATCCGCCAGGCAGAGACATTGCATAGGCGACCTTATAATCATCCCAAAACATGTTTGACCTGGAGAACACTGTTTCAGGGTAGGCCACCGCCTCGTCGCGCCAAAAAGTCAGAGTATCGCCAATCCAGTTCATTGACACTCTGGCCACATCACACATGGTCTGCAATCGCTCCCCCAATGGCTGAGCGGCATCTGAGAATGTGTAATCGAAATAACCAAGTTTTGGATCTGAGAGGCCTCCGAAAATTCCGTACAGAGTCGCTATGTCCAGTCGTTCAGCATCCTGCTTTCCGGTCATTACCCACTCATGAAGGACCGCATCTGCAAATGAACGAGATGGTCTTAGCGTGTAATCAATGCCTCCTTCGGAGGTCCAGCTGATAACCTTTCGCTCTGCCAGGCAGTTGTATTTTCGCTCCTCTGTTGTGGTTGGTGTTTCTGTCTGCTGGACGGTGACTTTTACGAGCGTATCATCAGGATAAGATACATCGGTCCGTATAGTGACAGCGTGGGCAGCTGAGATATAAAGCACTGAGTCAGATTGGGAGTTATTGGTACGGTAAAGGCTGAATGCATACCTACCCACGCCTGCTGAAGGCGTTATTTTCTCGGTAACATAAATATAATCCTGATCACCTCCTGAGTTGTGGAGCTTTATATTCAAGCTTTCCTGCGTGCCTGATATCTGATTATTTTCATCATCTACCTGCCACCAAGTTATTTTAGCCGGCGCATCATAACCGGAAGCCAGGTTCGCATAGAGATGAATCCACAGCTGCCGTGATTCAAGCGCCGCAAAGAATGGGCCAACAGTGGTCCCAACATACTCAGTGACTACCAGTTTCGTCAGATTTACTGTTGTATCGGAAGGCAGGGAAAGGTAATCAGAACCTGACAAATTACTGAACCAGAAATTGTAATATTTATCTGGATTAACCTGCGCCCCGTCATCGGTAATGGTTGACTTGAATAATGTCCCCTGAACATTAATATCCTTAGTAACTGAGCCGCTTGCTGTGTTATAGGTGACGTTGACAACAATTGTGACGTAAACCGGCTTAGCTGAGTCGTGGAGCGAGTCAAAGCCTGTTTCTTTGTTAATTCTGGCGTAGAACTGACCTCCGCTGAATGTGCCTTCAAGCAGAGTACCGGTAGTACCCTGTTGCTTAATCTCCGAATCATCTTCATTCAGGCCAGGCAACGCCTGGCCGTCTACGTCATCGAAAGAATATCCCTGAGCCATGCTGCCAATTACGTCACCCGGCTTATAAATCTGATAGCTGGCACCCGCCAGAGCAGTAAGCGACGACTCAGAGTACCTGACAGAGGATATTTCGTAATTCCCGAAACCCACCTCCATCCACTCAGTCACATATTTTTTGTTGGCGATGTACTCAAAAATGGACTCCTGAATGAGATCGGGATAGGCTCTCACCTGCCCGTAAATGTTTGGCCGCCCTTTGTATAACCTCGCACGGTTTGTCTGCTGCGTCAGATCATTGTTAGCTGACTCTCCGGTAGATACTGATGGTATGCCCGTCTTCCCTGACATACCAAAGAGCTTCATTACTCCGGGAAGAATCTTGGTGATAGGACTTATGACACTGGTGATAACTTTTCCGACCCCGCCTTCCGGCTGGTCAAAAACACTCACGACATCGCCTGGCCTTGGTATGTAGTTCAGATCAAAATTATCCTCGAGTATCTTTCCGTTTAGCCGGATGACGACATTACTATGCAGGCCTTGCCGGTTTAGCCAGTCTATCAGCCGACTCTCTCTGCTAATCTTACCGCGCTCAAAAGGCGATCCCGGCAAGCGTTGTATTTCATATTTCGCCATATTTAAGATACTCCACCTTTTGATAAATTTTCATCAGCGCCAGTGGGCTATCAACCCTTACGAATCCTTGCTCGCCGCGGGAGTGCAGGCATTTCCCCGGGGAAACGATTACTCCGACATGTGAAGGGCTACCCCCACGATAAAATACAGCCAGACAACCAACTCCGGCACTGTTGGCCTCCTGCCAGTTCATTCGCTGCTGGGTGTAACAGGTAATAAAATCTGCGTCAGACTCATAGCCTGGAATATGGTGAAGCTCTTTTCCCAGAACATGCCGGTAGTAGAGAACCACAAGTCCCCAGCAATCCATTTGATTAAAATTACAGGCGCGATTAGCCCACGGCCTGCCGACGACACGCCGTATAAATTCATCATTTGTCATAAATTCAGGAGTCCGGGATAGTCTTTTGTGGTGTAGATGATTGGGTTTGCCAATGACAGAGGGTTTGTCAGGCTGGCGGTAACGGTCACGTTGTTTGCATCCAGCGAGACATCTTTCACATAAAGCGAATAAGCATTAAGCGCTGCAGAATCACCGATGTTATCCCACACGCTGTAGGTGCATGATATGGCGCTCATGCGCTGTGCACCACGCCATGTTTTAAGTGTATTCCTGACGTTTTCAGCACCTGCAACAAAGGTGATCGTCATTGATATGGTCGCAGTTCCATCCTGAGCGGGCTCTGTCACGCTGAATCTGGCGGCCTGATAGCTGTCACCTCCGAATATCGCTGCGTAAAACAGATTGTTGACCGTTCTGTAATACCCGAATGACGGATGGTAAAAGGTCACTGTTTCTTTGAGATCAGATGCCGGCCGCCGCTCCTTCCACTCCTTCAGTGTTGTCATTACGCCCCCGGCCAGTCTCTGTTTATCGCTATGTCGATGATATTTTCACTCCCACCAAACATGACTATCAAATCGTCCATCGGTTCGTTTAAGTCATTCATCCCATTGCAGATAACCGTGGCAGTCCAGGTAACGGTTATCCCGTCCTTACTGGTTTGCACCGGCATTCCGGTAAAGTGAAGCGTCTGAACCTGCGGTCCCTGGTTATCGCCGAGATCTATCCTCATCTCAAACCAGTTACGGCCACTGTCGCAATATGTCGGAGACCTCAACCATGACTTAAACACCTGAGCCTGCTGAAGTGTGAATAACCAAGTCAGTGACCAGGTGACTTTCAGGTCGGTAGTAATCGGGGTGAAAATCGCAGGGCCGACCGCAGGCTGGGTTGCTAAAAAGCCGGTGTCCTGCGTCATATTCTGGCTGGCACGTTGTGGTAACGGCAGCCTGTCAGGGTATTGAACGGTTGCCATTAATAATCTCCTGTTGCTTTGCGGGACAGGCCGAATGTGGACTGCATCGTATTCGAAACCGGTCCGCCTCTCTCCATATCGCTAATTAATATATCTATCACGTTACTACCAGCCTGCTGGCTTGACTGAGCCTGAACCTTTGCGGATGTGTAATTATTGATATTAATTATTGGCTGCGCGGATGATGAGCCTCCGGTAATATCTTTGTTGCTCAGAACGCTGCCGTTATCACCGGGGATCATGTACTGGCTGCCGTTGCTCGCCTTATAGATTTCAGGCATCCCGGACTCACCAACCTGGTACATCCCTCCAGCTGATACTGGGCCTCCATTTTTACGCTTTCCGCTTAGCGCCATAATGCCAGCCATTGCGCCAAGGCCAATCGCTACGGCGCCACCCCACGATGCAACAGATGACATAATTGCTGCCGGTGTCCATGCGGTTGTAGTTGCCACAGCTGCGGCTGTACTGGCGGTTGTCTGAGTTGCGATCCCTGCCACCTGAGCAGTTGTTGTTGCTGCAATCGCTGACTGCTGGGCCGTTGCCCCCATAATCGCTGACTTAACCCACTGCATCCCCATATCTACGAATGTCTGTATGACATCGTTAAGCACCGTATTCGCTATGCTATGCATGGCATCCTGCATATTTTCAGAGCCAGTAATGACGCCCGCAATTGCGCCGCTAGCAGACTGGCCAAAGCCATCTACCGCAGCGCCAAGAGCTTCATAACCCTGAGATTGCTGAGTAAATAAGGCCCATTGTGCACTGGTTCTCTGCTGCTCATATTGAGTATTTGCCGCATTCATCAGCGTGAGGCCCTGCTGTTCTGTGAGAACTTTTTGCTGAGTGAACTGCTGAATAAGGGCTAACTTCTGAGCATTTTCATTCGCGAGTTGCTGAACGGGATCAACCTGTCCGGCCAATGACTGCTGAGGGGTGACTACGCTCTGGCTGTTAATTTTATCCAGGTTGGAGATATGTTCTGCGGCCAGCTTTTCAGCCGCCTGCTGATATTGTTGCTGGCTGATAATCAGATTTCCCTGGGCGTCTTTCTGCCCTTTCAGCAACTCAAGTTGAGCGGATTTATTCGTGTAATCATCGTTTTCAGCCACTTCAGGGATTAGGTTTCTGGCTTTGAGGGCCGCCGATTGCTGCCAGATGGCTTCAGCATATTTGGCTGCCTCCTCCCGTTGTGCGGCTGTGGCATTTTTACCGAGCGACATTTCGGCACGGAGTTTAGCCTGCTCCAAAGTCAGGTTTTGCGACGATACTGCATTGAGATCTGACTGCTGGCGCATCTGCTCCAGCTTCTGAGCGATACTTGCTTCGCTGGCGGCCAGACGCTTACCTTCTGACGCGGCATTGTTTTTTGCTTTCTGGTTGTCCTTAACAGCCTGGGTATTTTTGTAGGTCTGCTCTGCCTCATTCTGCATCTGGAGCGCCTGAGGGCTATCAGCAGAAAATCCTGCATCTTCAGATTTATAAAGCGCCTGTAACCTTGCCCGGGCGGTACCCTGTAGTTTTGACAGGGCCAGATCACGCTGAGATTGCTGTATCAGGTTTTTCTGTCCGGCTGTCAGGTTATCCATTTCGCCTTTTAGCGCTGAAACGTTAGCTTTTGCATTGGCGGATGCGGTAACCAGATCAACCAACTTCCCAATAAATGTCGTTAGCGCCGCCTGACCGTCAGTCGTGGATGACTTAATAGACTGGAGCTGCAATACAAGCGCCTGGAGTGCTTCCGGTGATTTTGTCTGAGAGACGTTTTCAAGTTGTTTGGCGAGATCAAATGCCTGCTGCTCTGAGATTCCAAAGCTAGAAGACAATGCCCCAATAGTGGCCGAGAAGGTGGCAATTGATCCCCTGCTTACGCCGGCATTTGATGAAAGTTCACTAAATGCCTCGCTGACACTGCTGGTCTGGATATTAGCTGCCTGCAGGATGTCATTGAATGCACTGATGCCAACCATTCCCCCGGAAAACGCTGCCTTAGCCGAATCCCCAAGACCAAAAAGAGAGGTCGATGCGTCCGTGATAGCATCCGGCAATTTTGATATCGCCTGGTTATACTCAATGAGGGCCTGATTTCTCAGTATCGTCGCTGCTTCGGAGTTAGTTTTCGCCAGCAATGCGTACTTATCTGACAGGGCTGCCACGCCGCCTTGAGATACGGTAATAACCTGATCCAATGCATTGGTTGCGGTGGCCAGGTCTTTCATGGTGTCTTCAGCGTTACCCATGCTTTTAACGAGAGTGCCAACTATCACAGATCCAAGAGCGATAATCGCGCCTACAACCGCGCCGCCGGGACCGAAAGCCCCGGCCAACTGTGAGCCCTGCTCACTGAAAGCCAATATAGCTGACTGACCACCCTGGACCTGTACAATAAAGTCCTGAACCTGATAGCCTGCCTGCTGCATACTGTGCTTCCAGTTAACATGACTTTTAGCGCCTGCATCGGTGCCATTTTTCATGTCATACAACTGGCCGGTCAGCTCCCCAATTTTATCCTTTTCGGCATCAGTGGCACCTGATCCGGCACGCAACTGAGCTGCTAGAATTGCAGCGCTCCTTGCACCATTCTCCTGGGCTTCATCGAGAATAGTTAACTGGTTACCTAACCCTTCGATTATTGATTCTGCTCGACTGAATTCGCTGCTAGCTGTGCCTGTACTTGTCCCGGCACCGCGCATGGCTTCAGCTATTGAGTTGGCAGCACCAATCAGGGAGTTCATAGCACCCTGCATTTGCGCCAGGGTCATGCTGGCAGCAGCTGATGATGCATTAGCCTGCTGAATTGCCAGGGCCATTGCGCTGACTGTTGTATTCAGCGTTTGCATCGAACCATCCACTGATTTTGTAGATGAAGCGATTTGCGTCAGAGATGAAGCGGCAGAATTGCTGTCCTTACTCATGCTATCCAGGCTCTTGCCGGTCGATTGCGCCGCTGAAGCCATGTTGTCCAGCGTTGAATCGACCTGTTTAGCGCTGGTCAGAAGCTTTGCTGTATCGATATCAACATCAAAATAGATTGAACCTGCGTTCTGACTGTCTGCCATTACTGTTCTCCGGGTATAAAAAAACCCCGCCGGAGCGAGGTCTAGAATTTAGCGTTAGTTATTTGCAGTATTGATCATGCTCTATTCGGTATTGGTTGGTCTGTATGACCACTGCTGTTTTGTAAAACTTATCATGACCAGAATAAAGCAACGGATACTTCGAATATTTGAAGGTGATAGCCTTGTCGCTAGCAGAATAAATAAACCTTGCCCCTATCCTGCTTAGTTCTGTCTTACCTGAGACGACACCACATACATAATTGTCCCCATCATGCTTATATGTTTTCATATCAGAAAAAGACAAGCCATCAGGTACTGAGAAATCATTGTCACAGGAAGCAATAGCGAATGGCCGTTTCGATATATCACTCTCAGCCATGGAAGCCAGCAATGAACATGAGCTTTTCAACTGCACAGCGGCTAGCTTTTCCCTGACAGCGCCCTGAGCCTCAAGTTGATACTGGTCTTCGCCTGCAATAGCAGCGTGGCTGCACATTGCTAACATCAACAGTAATATTACCTTCTTCACATCCCTATCCCCATTAGTAAAGTTAAGACCAATCCTAAAGGGAAACTTATGCAATGGGAAGCAAGAAGGTACAGTTGATCCCAGAAAGCAAAAAGCCACCCGGAGGTGGCTTAACTAAGAACTAAGGAGTGATTGAATCATCAACTTCATGACACTCAATTCCTTTACCCGAAGGAATTTCATTTTTTTCGATCTGCTCAGCACTAATTTTATTGAGAGTGATGTCATCTTTAGATGACCATAGTTGCCATCCATTACCAGTATACCTGGCTCCGCTGGCTGATACTGCAGATTTGAGAAGCGTCAATTTACCATTGAAATACATCACAGCATGCTCTTCATCAGGAAAAGAGGCTTTCATTTCCTTACCATCACAAGTGTAGTTAAGGGTTTCTGATGCAAAAGTATTGTAGGAGCTTGTTATTAATACTGTCAACAATAGTGATTTGTATAACTTCATAATAAACATCCCAGAATATTAACAAGCTATAGATTATAACAGTGATGTTCATCTTTGATTGATGACATTTAACAATGTTACCTCAACTGTGACCAACTACTCATTTCAGCCGCTTCTCTTTCATCACAAAGTAGTCATCAACTACCTTGTCGTACTCTTCACGGGTAAAGCCTTTCTGCTCGGGGTATTTGGCGTTTAACAACAGGATAAACTCCGTCATGGTGAGGTTTTCAGCTTCAGTGCGTGCCATGCCAAAGTGATTTCTGGCAGCGTTTATGTACTCAACCGCCCGGAACTCTTTAACCGTTGTTTTCGACTCATGCCGCTGCAACTGCCGGACCTTCGCCCTGCCGATAATGCCGTGGATTATCAGCTCTGATGCAATCACTATCAGATCGTTGGCATCGAGCCGGCCTTTTCGCCAGATAAATGCGCGCTTACCGGTGCGTGAAGGGACAATCTCGCCGGTCAGTGGTGTGGCATCAGTTTCACAGCAGGCATCCATGACAGTCACCGCGGCCACAAATGCGGCTTTACCTTCTGCGGAGTTATTGAGGTAACGCACAAACCATTCAGGCAGTCTGCCGAACACTGACAACGCCCTGACTATCAACTGGCTCAGGTTGTCATTGTGCAGTGCATAGAACGTCGAAACTATTTCCTCCGGAGTGCCAATCTTGGTCATATTCGCGAATGATGGCCGGAAAAAGTAATCCGTATCACCCGCAGAGATAACGCACTCCCCGATTTCCTTAATTGGTGTCATTTTTCAGCCTCATAATCAATATCAAGGGCAGCCGAAACCACCCTTTGGATTGGTTACGCTGCTGTAACCGTGATTGCACTGGTGGCAGTGAAGCTACCATCAGCGGTTGTAGCGGTAATGGTTACAGTACCGGCTTTCACGCCGGTCACCAGGCCGCTGGAGCTAACAGTTGCGACCGTTGCATCAGATGTTGACCAGGTCACCGCCTGATTAGCGGCGTCGGTAGGCGAGACGGATGCCGTTAACTGGCGAGTTGCTGCGACTGCGATACTTGCAGCGGTTGGCGCAACAGTAACTCCGGTGACGGCAACAGTGTCGTTGATATCGTCAATAGCGACAGTGGAGCCATCAGCGACCTTGAACTCTGTAGAGAGCGTCACAATGTCGTCAGTGCCGCCGTCATTGCTCAGGGCGGTGATTACCATGTACGCCTGAATCATGATCTGGCCGAAGTACATACGAACCCACAGCGTAGGCTGACGCGATGCGTTTACTTCATTGACGTAGTACTTGATAAATTTGTATATGCCGTACTGGTCAGATTTATCGTTAACCCGGACTTCACCTTCAAACTTCAGAGTCAAATCATTCGAGGTGACTATGTTTTCAACCCACCCCTTAGTGTCGTCGGCAGAAGAGCTTTTGGAGTTTGGGTTCATGTCGAAGGTTTTTGATGTGCCGGCCGCCAGGAGCATAAACTCCGACTCGGAAGGAACTGTATCGGCGCAACCGTCAGCCACTTCAAGAATGACGGCGCGACCAAACAGTTTTGTATTATCGGTGTTACATTTAGCCATTTTCAGCCTCTTTTGAGCGTAAAAAAGGCCGCTAAATAGCGACCTGTTCGGTTTGGTTCGGGTTACTCCCCATAGGTGCAAACAAACTGCATTCGCCAGACCAGACGACCTTCTGCTGTCTGAACCGGTGAGGGAATCCCACCCATATTTGTTATCTGCCCCACACAGGAGTCAGACAGAGGGTTTTGCTGCACATAGTCGATGATGGCCTGAACATCAGTTTCTGATTTGGCATAATCACCGGCGTTCTTTCCAGTGATCACGTCAACCATTACGTAATACTCAGCACCTAAATCACGGTCGATGTTGCTGCCGCCATTTGGCCGGATCACAATGAACCGGTCAGTTAATTTTCCGGTATCAGTCCAGACAAGCGCCTGAATGGTATAGCCAGTCGTCAGGCCTGCATCAACAAGAAGATTGCGGACCCGCTTATGCATTGGTGGATTCATCTGGACATCTCCTTATGCACCACGGAAATCACGGCATCTTTCGCATTTTCAGCGCCTTTCGTCAGAAAGTGCGGCTCTGCGTGAGGGTCCCAAAAGTTACCTTTATCAGAAGCAAATCCCACCTTGCCGGAGCTGGTTTTAAACGACTTCACGCTGGATCTCGGCTTGCCTTTAAGTTTGCCAGGCGCATTGTGAACATACACGGCATAGTCAGCAGAGTAGCCGACCCGGCCGGTAACCATCGTTCCGTTAACCATTAACTCCCTGAACTGAGAGTTGATGAGCGTTGATGTATCAATAGGGGTAAGAGTCGCAGCTTCAGACCCTATAACGATTGAGGCTGCCTGTACCGCCCTCGGCGCTCTCCTGCCCTCAATGTCACTCACAAGCGCGTCCAGACCTTGCTTTGATGCCTGTATACCACGGACTTTAATCCCCATATCAGACTCCCGTCAGCATGGCGTAGTCATCAGCGAGACGGTCGAAAGTATCTGCATACCTGATAACCTGCATTACCTCATCTGCACCAGCAGCAACCGGGTCGGATTCAGCAGATTCGCCAATAAGGATATAATCCCCCTTCTCAGCACTTGCGTATTCGGACCAGAACGTGTTTTTAACCACCTGTTCTGTGCCAATGTCGCCAATCTTTGCAGACAAGCCGCCCTGATAGTCACACATGATGGTTTCAGGTGAGGAGTAACCTTTAGGATCACCGTATTCATCTATCCCGAGGTTACGCCAGATAGTGCATGGCGCAGTGTATGACCAGTTTGCTGCATTACTCATCCGCGCCACCTCACGACCTTGGCGCCGGTTTCAGCAATCTTCCGGCAGAACAGGAACCACTCACCATCCGATTTCAGATACGCCGTGGTTTTCCTGCCAGTGTCAGTTTCCACCCATACCCGTTCGAGTATTTTCGGTAACCGGCCAGCGATATCAATCCACTCCATCAGCAACCTCCCACGACATCAAAGAAGCCGACCTGATTGCTGCTCAGCGGCAGATCAGACAGGCACCCATCAGTGTCCCATATCCGGATTTGCTTCAGAAGGTTATCAGTACCGGCTGCATCATAAGCAAATGACCGGGAAGCGCCGGACGGTGCTGATTGTGATGATATCTTTCTGGCACCAGACAGGGCCGCAAGACGCAGTGTTGCGTAGATAAGCAGGAGCTTTTGTGTGCTGTCTGAATATCCGGCCCCGTCCATACAAGCAGAGGATGCGCTGACCTGACCCAGAAGCAGCGTGAGCAGTGCGTCAGGAACCGTGAAGCCCAACTCAGCCATCATCGGTTTTACGTCATCAAGCGTGATTTGGGCTGTCATGGCTATTTACCTGTTGCGTAAACGACGGAGAAGTGACCCTGAATGTCGGTTTTCACCATCAGGCCGGCAGCGCCCCAGGTGCGCCATACGTAGTCGCTGTTATAAAACGGACGCGGATCGGCAACAGTACCGAATGCCTGGCCGACAATCGGAGCAATAACACCGGACTGCAGCGGAACAATCAGAACCTGGTTGCCGGTAAGCTGAGCGTCAACCTTAATGGCCGAGATACCAGACAGCTTCAGCAGTTCTTCGTACAGCGTTGGTGCCGCGTAGTTGTCACTGAAATACTGCTCAAGGTTTGACATGATGTCCTGAGACACGTACCAGGTCTGAGCGCCGTACTGCATGTTTGTGACGCGAACCACGTCACGCAGTGTAATAGCCTGCTTTCGAATGGCTTTCGGGTCGGTTGCCGTTGCGAGGTTGGTAGTCAGAGTGACCTGAGCAACGCGCTCATCAGCTTTCAGCCCCTTCCATGTCTTCCCGTCGAACTGAACGTAATCACCTTCGCTATCGCGGAAGCCATTGAAGATGTAATCCACAAAGGTCCGGCGAATCTGAGCGGTGGATTCTGCCTGAGCGTCAGAAATCACGTCGAATGCATCAGGGTTATTCAAGCGACCATCACGCCAGTTGAACTTAAAGCCGGTATCATGCACCGGCACCATGGTGCCATCGTAATCGTACGCAGTGGCATCCAGTGCAGCACCAATCTGGCCGGACATTGAGGTGTGACCCCACATTTTCCCGCCTGACTTCGCGTATTCGTACACAGTTGCATTGATACGTACGGAGCGGGACAGCGGCGTCAGGTCATTCAGCAGAGTGAATTCATCCTGATTGGTGAACTGTGCCAGCACGGTCTGATCGAACGTTTTGTACAGGTCGGCCGGAGAGCGCACTGCGTTGATACCATTGAGTTTTGAGGCGATATTCACGCGACTGGCAATTTCTTCCATCACGTTCATGCCCTGATGGTTCATTGCCGCCTGACGCTCCTGATTCAGTTGCGCGAACTGATAGCTGTTAACAGCCAGGTTATTGGTCTTTTCGCCAATAGACTTCGAGAATACAAACATTCAGTTATCCTTATTTGAATACTACGCGAACCAGATCACCGGCCACTGCAGTCAGTGCGGTATCTTCTTCGACATAAGCGAACACAGTGTCAGCAGCCACTGCCGGTGTGTCACCGCTTGCAGGGGTTCCTGCAGAAGCAACCTTAATCTGACCATTAGCAATAGCCACTGGCTGCCCTTTAGTGTACGTGCCTGCCGCTGCAGGAATATTCAGGAACATGCCAGACTGTGGCTGGATAGCGACAACCAGGTCGCCCGCCGCAATGGTGTCATCTACCGTTTTGCAGCGCAGATAATCGAAGTTGGCCACGTACAAAATCGCCGACTCATCACCTGCCACTGATGCAGTGAATTTACCGGCATTGAAATAGCCGACAGTGCCGGGCTGGGTTGCCGCCGCTGCCGCACCTTCACGGTTCAGCAGAGGATTGGCGAAGATGCCGCCAGCGTGAATTACGTGTTTACCGTCTTTAGCCATTTGTCATTACTCCGGCATTACTGAGATTGATTTGGTTTCGGTCGAGTGGTTGAAAGCACCACTCAGGCCGTGCGAGGTGGCGCACTGCGCATACAGCTCTTTCAAAGGCTCACCGTCCAGCGCGTTGACCGCAATGTCAGTCATGCCGAATTTGGCCTTAACTGCGGTGCGCATTGTGGCTTTTTCTGATTCCTGCCCGGCGTTAACCTGCAGAGTCAGCGATTCAACCTTTTCGGACAGCGATTTAGCCCAGGCAGGTACTTCTTCGGCGTTGGTAGCAGTGCCAGCGGCTTTATCAGCAGCCGCTTTGTCGTCTGCCTCTTTCTTCAGGCGGGCAGCTTTTTCTTCCGGTGTTTCGTCCTTTTTCCCTTCTTCTTTCATGGCTTTGTTGTACGCATCCATCAGCTCAGCATCGGACTTACCTTCAGTTTCGATACCTTTAGCTTTCAGCGCGTTGGTGATGAGTTCTTTCATCGGGTCTGCTTCCTCGTTGGGTTGTTTGCTGTTGGCGCTGAAGAACGCCTTTAGCTGTTGGAAAAATGTGTGTGCTTCAGGTGTTGGCTCGTCAGGTAACTGGGATTCAGCAAGGTTCACCACCTCGATTTCCTGCTCAGTGCCGTCTGAGTTAACGAAAATCCCGACACCTTCAGCAGGAGTGCCGGCACCTGGTTCATCGAGAAGCACGGCCACATGGTCAAAATCCATGTTTGTTGCGATCTCGTTGTACTTCTTACCTCTGGACTCTCCATTTGCGGCAATGCCGGAGTACATCAGGCCGGTTGAGATATGAACCGGGTCGGTGTTTTTACCCGCGGCCATTTCATCCAGGCGGTTAATAAGGCGCTTGCCGTGCTCAGACCCTTCGGCATAGCGGCGGTCAACGTACATATCACCGGTAACCTTTCCGCCTGAATGCTTAACGTTCTGCAGCCAGGCTCCGACATGGAACTGATTAACGGCCTGCACATCCCGGGCTGAGATATGCTTGCCATCGATTTTCGGGTGGCCGAGCGGCATCGGGTTTCGTTCGAGCGTTTTATAGCCCTTGCTGATTTCTGCTGCCGGGTACAACTTCCGGTTCATCACAATGTCATCAACAACAGGCGTAATGCCGCGCACGATGATGTGATCGCGTCCGTTGATGGTTTCACTTGAGATGTTTGAAACGGAGTTGATGACCGACAGCACGTTTACGCAGTTGCGTGACATACTGTGTCCTCACTGATGGTTACTTTTGGGGTTTGTGTAAAACCGATTGCCACTGTTCCCGCTCTTTGGCCAGACGCTCAACCATGCCGGGATTCACTATTTCCCCGTCATCGTCGAGCATTACCGGGATCTGGCTGCAGTAGCAGTTATAGCGGTTGCCGTTTTGCGAATACCACTCTTCGATTTCCTCCGGCGTATACGTGTGACCATGTCGGGCAACATGCCATGCGCGGGACGTCGGTTTGAGTGCCGACAGGTGCAGCATTTTGGTGTTCAGCCCGAGAGTATCGCGGGACCAGACTGTTTCTGTTCGCTGAGCATTGCGAAGTGCCCCGACCTGCTCAGTCTGAGCGATGTTCTTTGCGCTGCTCATTGACACATCAAGCCGCTTACTGACTATCTGCGCCGTTTCACGCGGATTGATACCACGCGCAACCGCATCAGTAATGACACTGGATAAATCAGCCCAGGCTTTATCGCTGATACCTTTCCAGTCGCTGTATGTGGCTACCTGCGCACTGGCTATCTGGTTCAGCACACCAGGTGATGACAACCGGTCGGCCAGCGTGACTTGCTGCTCGTAAAGCGCGGACTGTACCGAAAGATTACTGACGGCCATTTGCGTGCCACGTTCATATTCATCCTGCACGTAACCCATCGCCCATACATTTTGCTCACCACCCTGCAACAGCCATTTATCCAGAATCGCCTGAGCGCTCTGTAACAGACTGGCCAGCTTCGCGGCGGTCATGTCGTAGAGGTACTTTCCGATATTCACCTGGAACAGCGTGGCGGGGCCTGATTCATTGTTACAGGCCAGATATCCTTGCCGGGCGTTGGCTTGCACTTCTGAGCCTGTTAGTTGCAGGTCAAATAGTGTTTTGAGGTCCGTTTTAATACCGAGGTAGCGCGTTTCGATGTCGCTAAACATCCGGCTTACCTGCCGTGATGATTGTGTCGGGTCAGCTTTGTTGCGTGGTATTACCGGCGTCCTGAGAACCATTTTCGTCATCATTCAGCGGGTCCTTACCTGTTTGTTTAGTGTTCGGGTCCGGCGGTGGCACTTCCGGCACCGGCTCAAGGCCGCCAGCTGCACGGATTTCATTTTCAGTGATGGATGAACGCCCTAATGCCGCCTGTGATTTCTGAGCCACATCAGCGATGGTAGACATGTTCGCCAGCTTTTCCGTATCACCAGGAGCCAGCAAGTCAGACCAGGTGATCGTGATTTCATCGTTCGCAGGCGCATCGATAGCCCCGATGGTCCACAACCGGGTGATTACCGCTGTCACAACGTCAGTCTGGAATCCATTACGCCGGGAATTACACCGGCCAGCCCACGCTGATTTGTCTTCAGTAGACGCCAGATTACCGGTTTGCTTACCGAACAGGATATTGAACGGGCACTGAATCGTTGACGTGTAGCTGTTTGCTGACACAGTCCATGACGGCGTTGGATCGGCAGCAGCCACTGACAGGACCGATGTGGTGCCGGACTGAGTAACCAGCGCTGAATCAGTGCCGCGATTCAGCTTCATCATCTTATCGTTCATGGCCTCGCCGAGGTCTTTATACCCAGCGTCTTTTGCCATCTGAGCGATAGTTGGCATGTCGGTACTGGAATCAAAGCTGATGCCAAGCTGACGACTGGCGTTCTTCAGGAATACCTCAGCACTGCCACCTTTAGTCTTCTCGATATCCAGTAGGTCGTTGTAACCAGCTTCGTTCAACGGAATGCCAGACAGGATGTTTTCGTCTTCCGCACCTTCAGCAAGGATGATTACCCGATCCGGATGCACCGTAACGCTGCGCGTCGGACCATATGAACCGTTATCATCAATCGGCTGCTCATTGAACTGGTATTCAGTAGGCTGCCCGTAGGTGTCAGACAGCGTGTCGATATCGTAGCTGACCGGTTTAATCTGCGATTCCCACGCGGGGATCATCCGGACAATCGCTTTATCACCCAGACGCCTGACAGCATTCACGTCAACCGGCTTGTCCCACGTATTGCCATCTTTAATCTGCAGCAGTAATGCTGAGTACCGGCCAACGAGATTACGCCGGTCAGCGTCCTTAATTTTCGACCAGAAGCGCTTCATCACCCGGGTAATCATGACTTCCCATTCAGTGTTTTGTGCCGCCTCGTCAGACTCCGGACCTTCGATGATGGTTGGCAAATCTATCCAGCACGAATCCAGCGTTTTATGAACACCGGAGTATGCCGCAGAGTTGCGCCGGTAAGCGCGATACAGAAGGTCAAACGGGACGCTATCGGGATAGCCGAATTCATCCCATAGCTTTGTGCGTTTCGTGTTGCCGTTAAACTGGCTGGCGTACAGCATTCGTTGCCGCCCTACCGACTCAGCAAGGGCATTGACGAGGAATTGTTCGCCATTGGTTAATTCACTCACTGAGTGGCTCCTTAGAAGAAGATTGCACCGATTTGCTTACGGTTACGTTTAGTCACTGCGAAATAGCGAAAGGCGTCAGAGCCGTGTGAAGTCCAATCGTGATAGGGCTTGTCTTTCCAGCATCCGCGTTTGTCGTCCCACTCTTTACGGTAGGACTCCAGTGCCAGGATGCCGTCAGCGCATTTCACATCGTCGAATACGCAATGCTTCAGGATTTCACGGGCCGACTCTATGCCGGTGTCAATGGATTCTTTCGGTACCACCTGGAAGCGGAGAGAATATCTCTGTCCGTCGATTACATACCCTTCCCGTGCAATCTCTTTACGGGATTTGGCATCGCTACCGAACTCACGGTTGTCGATGTCGTGCGGCCCCCAGTGTTCACCGTATTCATAACCGCGGTCTTTCAGCACTTTCATGTAATGCCGCAGACCTTCGCCGCTGTTTTCGTAGTAGTCGACGATGTGATATTCCTCACCGACAAACCGGACGAACCAGATAGACGTTGAGTCACCGACACCAATATCCCAGTAGGTATGGACCGGCAGATGTGAGTTATCAGGCAGTGTTCCAATGCGCTTCTGCTCGTACAGCCAGCGGAACTGCTTGGCGTAATACGCACCCTCAACAGACTGCTGGAATGCTTCGGCGGGAATGGTTGGGTATTCCCGCTTCATATCATCACCGAGCGTTTTCTCTTTGGCGTAATACCAGGCTTTCTGCCGGTCGTTCAGCGTAATACCATGCTTAGCTTCAATCTCAGCGAAATAGTCGCTCAGACGCTGCGGTATTGGCTCTACGGGGTCGATTGCATACTGAGGATTCTTCCACCATGAGAAAAAGAAGAACTTCCAGTCGAGATTCGATAGCGGCTTGCCCTGCATCTGTGCTTTTTCAGCAGTCTGGCAGTAATCGAAGAAGTAACCGGCACGACCTTCTGCTGTGCTTTCGATTGTGGTGAAACAGTCAGTCGATACTGCTTCAAATGCACCAGTCACAATCTCCCGGGCTTTGTCCGGAAACTTGGCGCATATCTTCCCGAATTCGGAAACGTGCAGATAACGCAGTGTGCCGCCACGAAATGACGTGCTGATGTAGAGCGACCCGCCTTTACTGAACACCAGTTCACCGGCAGCGTCATTACTGGCCGGGTTTGCCGCTTTGATACCATCAGGCAGACGGTCATAGGCGTATTTAATCTTTTCCCTGAACAGGCGTTTTGCATCATTCAGGGTGTGAGCTATCAGGGCGCACCTGGCAGCCTCAAACAGTGCGGCGTCCAACTGGATAATGCAGACTTCAGTCGTGAAACCTAACTGGCGGGCTTTCAGAATGATGTTGCGGGTATGCATCCCTTCAAAGTATTGAAGCTGCTCCGGCGTCATCGTGAACCGGACGGGCTTACCTTCTTTGTTGGTAATCCAGTAAAGGTGATTCAGACGCCAGAGCTTATCCCTCAGTAATGCGAGGTGTTCCGGCCTCATGGTCACCCCTTAGATAATGAGTCCATCAGATCGGACAGTGTATCTGTCTCGCTGTTCTTCTCGCCGCTGTCGATGTTGTAGGCTTCGCGCTCTGCCTTGATGACTTTAATCTGAGCATCAACGCCGGCAGTGATTGAGCGGGACATGGCAGCGTGGTTGTCCTCAGTGATTTCAGCATCTTCGAGGAATATGCGGAGCTTATTGGTGATGCCGCGCCAGGCGGCCAGACCTTCACGGTGAGCGATAACAACTGCTGCAGCTTCATCAGATGCTTCTTCGATGATTTCGTCATCAGTTCGCACTTTCGACTGCGAACCAGAGGCGCGAACCTCTGCGCGAACTAACTTATCCTGCGTGGCTGTTTTGACCTTGTTGGTAAGGTCTCTTTGCCAGTTCTGCTGTGATGCTTTCTTCCTGATGGCGGTGTCACTTACGCCATGCTTTTCCGCTATTGCCCGGATGGACAACGAACCAGCCCGGTAAGCCGATTCGATGGCCTCCCAATCTGGTTTTGCCATAAATTTCTCTTTAGTTTTGGTTATGGACGATCAATATTTAGGGTCCTTTAAACTTGAAAATATGGTGTCAATATGTCCAATGAATCTCTTTTGAGTACCATGCTCGACCACGATTTTTTTCATGGGCAAGATGATAAAGTTTCAGGAATTGCCATGAGGGCTGTAGATCATGGCTTTGACACTTTGAGTGTATTGCAGCAGCGAGTTCTCAAGCCATTTATGTCACAACCTTGCGATGGTGTTACAAACCCCGGCGGCGATCATAATGGTTGTGAATCTTTGATTGATGGCGACGATCTTGAAACTGCCATCATAAATCAGAATTATTATGGCGGCCTGCTATGCGATAAATGTATAAATGAAAAAGTCGGATACATAGCGCACTGGGAAAAAATCCAGGCAGAATAGTTTTTCTCAAATGACTCAATCGCAATACTTTATCATAATTTAGGAGGTTGATTTTATTACTAGTTTTATCTGTTGTTCTTACCGGGTGCATCTATAAGCAGAGCTTAGGTGAAGAACCTGCAGGATAAATGCTTAACTGAGAGCCTCTCTGAAATGGCTCTCAGTTATTCTTCTTGCTAATCAATATCTTCATTTCCATCGAAAGTATTCAATGGAATTTCAACTCTCTGGCCTGAAGTCATCTCATGCTTTTTCAATGCCTCTTTATCTGCATCGCTGGGAACATTAAAATAGTAAGAGTAAGTCATTTCACCGCTAGAGCCATTATCCGCATGAACATCCCCCTCAAGGTCTAAGCCGAAATCTGATAGCATTTCAATTAACTCATCTTGCGTCATGATTATCTCCTTTTAAAGTAAGAATCAATGAAAACACCTATCTAAGCCATTGTAAACAAAAATATATTTGACTCATGAGTCAAGAATCTTCAAGCTTAGAATATTTAAGGGTTTTTAGGTGTGTTTTTTCTCACAAGAACCCCGACTACACATGATTTGAGATGCAGACATAAAAAAACCGCCCGGAGGCGGCTTGAGATAGTTACGCTAATGAGCTCAAAAAATTTAGTTGGCCGTGGATGACTTGAGTGGAGTCACCCTTGATATGACCTTTAAATAGATAGTTGCTTATATGATTTTCAAATCTAATTTCAATATCTAAAGGTTCATGTCCGATGAAGTTCGTGGTGTCATGTTTGTTATGAGGTGTAAATTTGATAAAGGCTTTATTTCCTTTTATCTCACCCTTATAAAGGCAGGCGTCATCACCGCCATTTATTTTATTAGCAGTGACAACAACTATACCATCCAAAGGCCCATTACTACTCGCTATGCTACTGAAAACAAGTTTATAAATTCCTTCTTTCATGCTCACCTCAAGTTTTAATGTCTTATGAAGTGAGCAGTATATCACCATATCACATGGCTTATTTTGGGAACGATAATCAATTTTCCTCAGGCAAGATCGAGCATACCCATGTTATGAGAGCCGTTGTGAAAGTGACTCTCGGGTTGGTTACTCGCTAAAGAGTAGTTTTGGCTGAGTCAGTGACAGGATTTGCTCAAATTCCATCGCAAGTATTTTCTTTTCGCGCTTCCGGCTGTTCATCAGCTTGCTTCCGATCCGCGCTTTAACTTCGGACTTAGCAACTTTCAGTGCGTGACGGTGTTGAGCCTCTTCGCCCATTTCGTTCCATCGGGTAATTTGTTCAGCCATCCAGTTGAATGCCTGAATGTACTTAATCTTAATCTGCATAGCCGCCGCACCAGTGAACCCCATCACTACCAGCATGTAGCCATCCTTGGTTAGCTTGAACATTGGCTGAGATTCGCCATTTTTATCAATAAAATCAGTCGACTCAAAATTGAGTTGGGCGAATTCTGTTGGGCACTCGTCACGAACTTGCCGTATTTTCCTCAGAACGTTGGCGTGTCTCATGCCAAAGTATTCAGCAATTTTTAGGCTCGTGGTTAGCGCTTTGCCATGAATAGCCATCACCATTTCTGAGAAGTTGGCTTCTTTGACGATAAGTGTTTGCATATCGGAATTACCTTTTAGTGATGAACCTTGTCGCACAGGAAAACGGCCCCCAGAGAGCTCCGACAGCCAGCCGGTTCCTCAAGGTGCATCCTGAAAGGTTCTGGGTTTTTAGCGCGTGCGTTGCGCCAATAAAAAAGCCCACCGGTTAAAGTGGGCTTGGGGTCGATACCCAGATTTTGGGTGTCGGGTAATCACAATCGAGGCCACCGTAATGGCCTCTGTTCTGATTACAGGAACTTATCTTTCAGAGCGACCAAATCGGCTTCGGCTTCTTCGCCGAGGACTTCCAGGCCGTGCTCAACAAATTCCACGAAAGCGTCAAACTTGGCTTTGGCCTGCTCCAGTGGTGAGCTGGTTGCAGTGCTTTCGGTTTCTGTCGCTGCGGTACCGGCATCAGTTGATACTGGCGTTTCGGTAGCTGCTGGGGTTTCAGTTGCCACCGCGGCGGCTGCTTCTGGTTGCACTACGGATTGATCTGACATTTTCTCTTTCTCTCGGTTAAAAAGGCTTTTCAGCCACTGGATAAAATTCATTTCGTGATTTCCCTGATGTAAGCCTGCAGGCCATTAATCTGGGCGGCGGCCTGATTTAACTGGCTTCGGAGGGTGTAATAATCTTGTCGAGCGTCCGGACTGAGTTCGGCGCTGGTTGCATTAGAGCGGCTGGCGGTGCCGGAGGTTTTGGACACTCCGACTGGACATACTGCTTTGATGCGCAGCCGGACAGCACCAGAGTCAACGCGGTTGCGCAGAGAACTGATTTCATCGTCTTTCGCCTTGATAGTTGTCTGGTACTGGTTGTCGATGTCAGACACAGATTTCTGCTGTTCCTGCATCGCGGTGATGGTCTTTAGTCGGGAGTCTGCCAGCACGGATTGCTGCTGTGACTTCTCTTTCCATGATTCGGCAGAGTATCGGTAGTGATCTACAAGACTTGTGAGACTCAGAGATATGCCAGCAAGGATAGTGATGACCACATACCGCCAATTCTTGAATAACCAAATCATTGAGCACCCCACATACAGACTTCACGCTCAACCTGCCGGCGGTTCATCAGACCCGTGGACTTTTCTTTGCCGATATATACCCAACGGGTGAGTGAATTACATGCCTGTGTGTAGTGGCCAGCATTGAGCTCACGCAGTAATGATGACCGGGAGAAGTTACCGACTCCCACGTTAAACACGAAACTGGTCAGAGCCGCCTCCTGCATTTCGTCCATCGGAACTTTTACCAGACGGGTGACCGACCGATTAGCTGTGGCGATATCAGAAGACAGGAAGGCATTGCACTGAGAATCTGTGTAGGTGCGTCCGGGGATGACGTCGGGACCGGTGTGTCCTTTGCAGACAGTCCAGACTCCGCCGCCGTCCCGGTACGGGGTGTGCTCTATACCCTCCTGGCTACTAACCAGAACCGAGGCAATGGCAATAACACCTCCACCGGCGGCCGCAATCAGCTTCTTCCTGAGTGAAAGTGATATGGCCATGGTCAGTCTTCCTGTGGCGGGGTAATAATTCCCCTTTGTAGTGCGGACTCATACGATCTGGTCTGGCGGAGCTTGAAATACATATTGGTGAGGCAAGTAACGATACCGATGATGAAGCCACCGATAACCGCAATGGTGTTCCAGTTCAGGTGTTGTAACCATTGCAAAATACCGCCTCCACATATCAGCCCACCCGAGACGCAATAGCTGGCCGCCGAAGCAACTTTGTCGGGCATGTTTGTGATCTTCATAGGTTCACCTCCGTGATTACGGAACGGTGTTGTGTGTAGGGGATTCACCCGCTGCCGTTAACGCTTCAGTTCAGAGAGGATATTTAACGGGTCGTCGATTGGCAGAGGGTGAAATTCGGGCATAAAAAAGGCCCTGCCGTAGCAGAGCCTGGATTGAATTTATTGTGCCGTAGAAACGAAAAAGGGCCCGCAATCAGCGAGCCCTTCGAATTTGACTGGATGGAAAGCATAAAATCCCACCATTGGTGTCAAATTTACCCAATTTCCGCCATTTAGTCAACTGCAATCGTTTGGGGTTTGCTAACTTCGTCAAAAGAGGTCGTTACCAGTCGTAACATGCTATTGGCATGACTCTCCGATTTATCCAGTTCCGATATCAGTGACTCATAATAACGCTTCACCTCATAGCGCCACTGCTTATCAGTAATATTGGATTTTATGGCCTTGTAAGCTGATACGGCAGGCAGTCGGGTGTAACCCTCCCCGGAACACCGATTACATTCCTTTTCAGTGAATACCCCGCTCTCCTCTGTCTTTTCCCGATCACATGCGCGACCGGTTCCGTGACAGTCTTTGCATCGGGCCCCGGGCGTTGCCGCAGAACGTGACCATGAAGCAAAGGCGAAAGTTGCGAGTGTTTGCACCACTTTTCCCTTAACCTTGGTTTCAAGTTTGCGTAAGGCGGCCACCTTATCGCAGTGCTTTAATCCGTGTTGTGTCAGTAACTGAATTGCCTTCCGCTTGTCGCTCTCACTCAGATCCATTTTGCCGCTGAAAGCTGTGAATCCGAGTGCAGAGCGACTCTGTACCATCCCGAACGCTCCCATAACATCAGTACCGGTTAATGCCTCTGATGCGGTTGCCCGTGGGGAGTCGGTGAATTGCGGGGATTTGGGGCTGTGAAATTTAACGGCGTTTTCGAGGTTCATTGCTGCTCCCGCTGTTTAATCAGCTCTCTGGTTTGCTTCCTGTAACGCGCTCTGAGCGATTCCAGTTCTTCTCTGGTGTATCGGTGTGGCTCGTTGTTGTTTTCGAGCGCCTCGACGCGCTCAGGCCCGATTTTGGCTATCAGGTTGAGACGGTACGGCCCGATATTTCCGGAGTGATGGGTATTACAAGATGAACATTGGCTATGGCAGTTATCCTCGTTGAATCTGAGTTGACTGGCCTTTGCTGTAGTCCGGAAGTGCCCGGCGTGATAGCTGACCGCCGACCGGCTGCCGCAACTGATACATACCTCCCCGTCCCGAGCCCGAATGAAGTCGTTAAAAGCCCGCTGAGTCATGTTCACCCAGTGGCTTAATGGCTTCAGGTCTGCTTTTCGTTCCCGGTGCGCTTTCCGATCGGCAATAGCCTGCCGCTCAGCTTGTTTCGCTGATTGGCGCTTGCTGTATTGGATTGCGCAGGAGGTTGAGCAGACGACTTGAGTGGTGGTGCGGGGAAAGTATTTCGATTTACAGTGGCGGCAAGTTTTCGGTTTCGGCTTCTTCTGCCTGACCATCATCACCTCCCAGGTCATAAAAATTCGGGCTCTTTGCGCTGTACAGTTCGTCGCAGGAGTCACAGAGCTTCCCATCAGTAGAAGGGAATCCGCAGGCTGTGCAGGGTGTTTCTGTTGTCATATGCGCCTTATCCTCATGCAGTCATATTTCCGTTTACGCAATAGCCGGACGGCATCATAGGTTTGGACCTCTGAGGCTATCGGTATCGGCTTGGGTTTATTGCGGGAAAGTTTTGTGGGGCGGAATATCAGGTTATCGATGGCTAGTTGTGTCGGGCTACGCTTCATCACCACCTCTCACATATTCAGGCCAGTGCTTGAGTAATACCCTTTTCGGCACTGTGAGGCTTAATTTCATCTCCTGTGCTTTACGTACAACAGAGTTCTCTGTGCGTTTGAGTGACTTGCAGATAACCGGTATCGGCACCTTGCCGGCCACTCGCACGATGTAGTCGAGTTCGTCCTGATTGTAATGCTTCCAAGTTCTCATTAAGCCGCCCTCTCCATCAGTCGCTTGCCGAAGTTAATAAGCTGATCCCGATCCACCGTTTTGAACTGGCATGAACCCGTCGGCCACGGGTGCCAGATAATCAGCAGCGACCCCTTGTTATTGCCACCGACCGGCTTTCCGGTTTGCGAGGAGATAAACGCCAGACGGCCACCGGTTATCAGCCGGACTTCGCTGGCTGTTTTCACCGCCTCCTTGAACCAGCCCACGGATATATCCGCCGGAAGAAGCATCACGCACCCGACGTGATTCAGTTCTTTTTCCTTCCCCGCTTTTTCGACAAACGGAAGCGGTGCGCTGTAGGGTGGGTTTAGCCAGGCATAGCCATTCTCAACATAATCACCCCACTCCGTCTGGAGCGTGTCCTGCTCAGCGGTGATGTACTTCCGGCAAAGCGCGTTGTGCGCGCTGGCTGCAGCATCAAGCTGGAACTGAAACTCTGCATTGAGTGCGCGGAATACCTCCGGAGGGGTCTGCCAGCTATCCTTGTGCTCTGCTGACGTGTTGGATTTATCAGTCATTCTGTTTCCTCAGAAAAAGGCATACAGCCTGTTTAATATGTTCGGGTCTTTGGTACCCGCAAATACGTGTTTAATGGCGGCGTTAATCAGTGCGCTATACACCCTCTCGAAACGCTCCTGCTCCATGCTGGCGAACGCCAGGCTTTCCGCTTCTGTCCGGACGTCACCGTTTAACCGGACTGTCTGGACATAGAAGCCGGCCAGTATCGTCAGGTCTTTACGGAAACGGTCAAACTGGCTGTGTTCGTCCATATGCTCCAGGCCGGCACGATTGGCGCACCAGTGCTGGAAGCAAAAGCCAAAAAAGGCCATTACCTTGCGGTGAAAGGACGGGTTACGGGTCAGTTTGATTTCGGCTGTGTAGGTTTCGCCGGTTTTGAAGCGCTGGAGTCGTTCGAGGTCAATGTCGTTAGCTGGAGAAAATACGCCGCCCGGATGTTTCACCAGGTCGAATTTCAATGCCTCCCCCTTCAATACTTCCTAACAATTTACGAAATTTATTTGAATTTAAATAATTGCCAAGGATGGCGAAATTGGTAAAAAAAGTACTTCCTCCCCAAAAAAAGAAACAAGATAAAATGAAAAAACAAATTCAAGATTTACATAGGGTGTCGAAAGTGTGGGCGACATTTCGAGACGAAAGTGAACTGGGAATTGTATTGATAAGCACCTCACTAATAGAGACAGCTTTGACAGAAGTTCTAAGAGCCTGCATGGTCAATGATGCTGAGATAACCTCTATAAAAGGTGGGAAAATGTATGCTCGTGTAGATCTTGCATATGGTTTTGGATTGATATCAAAGGAAGAGAAAGAATGTATTTTATTAATCAATCAGATAAGGAATAATTTTGCACATTCATGGACTGAGGCAACCTTTGATAACAATGAAATTTTTTTGAAAATCCAAAAAATTCCTTGTCGTAATTTTTCTCCTGAAGATATGGCCATTTACCATGAGTTCAGTGCAAAAGAAAAATTTATGCAGCAAGCCATGATGATAATCATGGATCTTTTGAGTCGCGAAGTTGTTGCACATGAAAGCAAGCTAAGACCCATTCAACATATGCAATCAAGTTGGTCAAAGACCATTACCCCCTCCGCGCCCAAAAGAAAATGGTTTTTACCATAACTAATTTATTTTGAAAAATGCACAATCTCATTGAAATTAATAGATTAATCGCCCAGGGAATCAATCAGGCTCTCAATCAAAGCCGACATTTCACCAGCCATCAGGCAGAAATCAGCATCAAACCGTGCGGACACATCTGCACGGTCAATATCGTCGTTCTGTTCAACCAGGATATCTGCTGGCTTGATGCGTTTCAGTTGCAGGCTATTAGTGAGCGTGAACTGCATGCGCTCCTGCCAGTCAATGCCTACGCTGGTAACGCGCTTACCGGCTTCGATATGAGTAGAGACTTCATCACTGACCAGCTCCTGTTTTTTGCAGCGAACTGTTCCGCCATCTTCCAGCACCGCTTTCAGCTCGACTTCGTCCAGCAGTGACATTCCCGCCGGGGTCTGGCCGTCACGTACCCATTCGGTCATCGTCAGTTCGACAGGTGTGTCCATCGTCAGCGGGATTACCGGCAGAGAGCCGAGTGATTTACGCAGGAGGGCCAGACAATCTTCGGCCCGCTTCGCGCTGGCGGCATCGACCACTATCAGCTGTGCTTTGGTATCAATCCAGATACGTTCCTGCGTGTAGCGGCTGAATGCCCGGGGCAGCAGAGAGTGAAGCACTTCATCTTTCAGGCTGTCTTTCTCGGTCTTTTTCAGCTTGCGCTGCTGTTCGTTTTCCAGCTTGGCGATCTTCTCTTCCAGGGCCTGTTTGATAACCGGTGCCGGGAGAATTTTTTCTTCACGCTGAACGGTCAGCAGAACGTGGTCACCGGCGATATGGGCCAGTTGGTCGCTGAATGCTTCGCCCATCGGCGGAACCCATCCGGTCTTTGCCATTTCCTGTGAGCCGCACGGCGTGAACCGGCAGGCGGCCAGCATCTTCTCCATGTCATCCAGGCTAATGACGTCACGGGTCATACGGTAAATTGCCGCATTCTTGAAAAATTTCATCGGGTTTTCCTTCGGATTAGTTGTGGCGGGACTGCTTCATCATCTGCCGGATGTTGGCGATGTGGGATTTTGCTGTTTCTGTGGTTGACGGTATGTGCAACTGCGGGATTTGCTTCCGGGGTTCGGGGATATCCTCTCCGGAAGTGATCCGGTCAGCCATGGATTTGAGCTGCTTACCGCACCGCTGACGAAGTTCTGATTCCGTCAGGTTCCCGGCCTGCATCTGGCTGTACAGGGCGGTGATCATCCAGTAGTCAGCGTTGTTGTCCCAGGGGTAGTTTTCCGGGCACTCGTAGAATCCCCGCTCCCCGCAGTATTTCATCACCCGGCGGTACAGCTCGTCAGCGTCCGGCAACCCTGCGGCATGACAGGCACCGGCCTTGCACTGTTCGATGAACTGGCCCGGGGATGGCATGAACGGCGTATCTTTCGCTCTGGCCCACCGCATACCGGCCGCCAGTTGCTCACGGGTGGTGATCCCGTTTTCAGCGAATGCAGCAATCCACTGTTTTTTCGCGGCTGATTCGTCTGCCTGAGTACGCAGGTTTGTCGCTGCGGCCGCCGGGAATACCTGCCGGAACTGCCGGAATAGCGCATCGACCAGTTGCTCAGCCTCGCTGTTAACCACGTTCTGTGTTGGCTTATCAGGATAGTTACCTGCGATCTGCGATAACGTACCGGCGTCACGGTTGGCGACTGCCTGGAGTAATCGACTCATATAAATTCCTCCCATGATTCAGGGCTGTTCCAGTGGGGTACGTCCTGCTGGATGGCAGCCTGAGCGCTAACCTGTTGTTTGCTGCACTTAATCGCCAGTTGGTCCCACTTTTCCCTGAGCTTTCCAGGGCAAAGGACGTTGCCTTGCCAGAAGCTGTCCTGACAGGCCCACTTGAACAACTGGCAGATTTCTTTGTGGGTTCGGTTGTCCTGCTCACGCATCAGCCGAATGTCGTTAGCCCAGGTGGCATAGTTTGGCCTCTTTGCCGATGGTGATATTTTCTGCACCTTGCCAAAAAGCCATTCAGCAGCTCGAAGGTCTTCGTCCGATCCCCACTTCCTGCCACTCTGGATTGCAGCCCCTGGACGGAGAGCAGGAAGATTTTTATCGGGCTTGTCAGAGGATTCGTCAGAATTCTCGGACGTAAGGTTTTTATTATTGTTATTACATTGTTGTTCATGGTGCGCGGGGTAGTGCGCGGCACTATGCGCGGCACCACCCTCTGAAGCGTTGGTATTACTGGGTTTGTTGGGAGCGGAGTAGTGCGCGATGTTATGCGCGGGTAAATCGGCCATTTTTTGGTTATATTCTGAGTAATTCAGGATGGTGATCACCGTCCCTTTTCGGTGCTCAGAATGGATAGTAATCATCCCTTCTTTTTCGAATACGGTGAGCATTCTTTTCACTGCATGACGACTTGTTGGATCCCCCTCCCTGTTGCAGAGATTAGCCCCTAAATCGTCCAGTGTTGTGACCAGTTGTCCGGTATTAAGCTGCCAGTCATGACCTCTGAAATTTACCTTCCGTGGCTCTTTCTGTGCAGCAAACAATAGGTCCTGCCACAGCGTTCTGAGATAAACGTCCTTCCTCCATGACTGCTTTAAAATACTCCGGTACATCGGCACAAAACCTGACTTCTGGTTTTCCATCCGATTGCTCCTGAGATTGCGAGCGGAGTTAAAATCATAAAGGGCTGCGGTTGCCATAGCTGCCCTCCTTACTGTTTACATATCCAGTTATGCCTGGCATAATTCCTCCTGTGAATTGGTCCAAAAATTCGCTATCAGGCCTCAAAGAATTCGCCGTTCTTTGGGGCCCTTTCATTTGTGAGCAATACCCGTAGACGCTGGGCCAGATCGTTAATCTGTTCGTCATCCACTCCCCACTCCAGCACCGCCAGTAGCAGTGACATCTTCGGAATGAAATTAGCCTTCCAGCGCGACACCTGAGACTTATCGACGCCAACAGCTTTCGCTACGTTGGTCAGCCCGACTAATGCGATTTTGTTCAATAACTTGCTCTCAATTGCGCGAGCGTTGTTGCGTGTGGTTGTTACTTCCATTTGATTAAATCCTTGTGTGTGTAGTTGAGTGATCAGCAGGTGCTGTCACGTTAAAGTGTTTTTTTGTGCACCATTGACAGTCATCCACTGACCACGCCGGGCACCCGACCATATCCCGGGCCGTTCGGTACTTAAAGTACACATTTAATGCGTGACTATGCTGCTTTACCGATGCGTTTAATCAGTGATGGTGAGAACTTGCCACCTGATGCTCGGGAGATTCGTTTCGCGTAATCAGTTTCATCAGTAAACTCAGTGCGCGGTAACCCCCCTTTCTCCAGCCATTTATAGATGGCTTTCGGAGTCAGGCCACAAACTTCAGCCACAACTGAAACACGAACGGTCTTAATGACGTCTCCAAACGTAAGTTCGTTCATGCGTTTCTCCTGTGATGAACCTTGGGTACATTTTATGACGGAACTGAAAGTACAGTCAATAGATAATATATTTGAACTCATGGTTCAGGAAAAAGAGCGTGTAAGATTCTCGCAAAGGCTTGCGCTGGCCTGTGATAAAGCGGGTTTAGCAGTTCATGGAAGGCAGGCTGAAATAGCCAGCAGGCTCAAGCTCACCCCTAAGGCAGTGAGCAAATGGTTCAACGGGGAGTCTATACCCCGGCGAGAACCCATGGAGCGGCTGGCCAAGTTCCTAGGTACCACGTCTGCTTATCTCAATGGTTATATTGCAGAGGATGGCATTGCATCTGATCACCTAAACGTCCCGGAAGATACCTATAGGGTTGACGTTCTGGATGTTCAGGCCAGCGCAGGATCTGGCACTTATATGACACATGACTTCATAGAGAAAATCAGAGCAATTGAGTACACGACTGAACAAGCTAGGAGCCTATTCAACGGTCGCTCTCAGGATGTCGTAAAGGTTATCACAGTTCGCGGCGATAGCATGGAGGGGACAATAAACCCTGGCGATGAAATCTTTGTGGATATATCCGTGAACAACTTTGACGGTGATGGCGTCTATGTCTTCACCTATGGCCGCACTATGCACGTAAAGCGCTTACAGATGCAAAAGGATAAGCTGGCTGTAATCTCAGACAATGATCGCTATGAAAACTGGCATATCGATGCAGAAGAAGAAGCCAACTTGCACGTTTTGGCTAAAGTTCTACTGCGTCAGTCGGTCGACTACAAACGATTTGGTTAGAAGAACCCCATAAAGTTAAATTGGAACTGTAACGGCGATCTTAATGAGTTGTGATCTTAGTCATATAGAAGTGGAACAATTTCAGGAAGGTGTCTTTCTGGAATTAGCCAAAAAAATTACCTTAAGGCTTCCTGAGAACTCTTTGCGCTTAACTCCGCCTAATCCTCTCATAAATGAAGAGTTTAGAGCTTTAAAGCAACAAGGGCTTTTGATGTGGGATGCATCTGAAAAATTCTTCATAAGGTGCGATCTTGCTGAAAGTCACCCAATAAAACTGATTGTTTATTATCGGAAGCAGCCAATAGGTTATGCGATGGGGGGCTATAATACAGCTACGAACACCGTTGAAATCTCTTGGCTTGAAAAGCGGCGTGATGCTCACAGAGACTTGGACCGTCAATTTCTACCAATAGTATTAGAATCATTCACTGGTTATGCACTTGCATTGAGACTGAGGGGGATCACTCCTACATCCATTGCATTGACAAATCCACTACAAAACAGAATAAGTTACTATTCTAAATCAGGTTTTTCGTTCAAAACGGATTATCACAAGGGTATGCCAGCAATGATTTTACCCCTAGCCAGTTAAGAATTTTGAGCTTGTCTCACAATTTTTACTGTGAGATTATACTAAACCTTCTATTAGAAGTGACTTACAAAATACGGTTGCTGGGCTTGCATGCCCAGTGATACAGCGGGATTTTATCTCGACTTAGAGGTACTGTTATGAATATGAAAAGCGAAGAGTACTTTGCTACCTTGGCCCAAGGTGTAGTAGATGCGATGTATAGCGATGGCAAGAGTCCGCTACATGCTTTTGGAACTACTTGGGAAAAGATCAGTAAATTAGAGGGTGATAACCCTTCTATCCATCATGACAATCATGATGTCGAGCGACTACGCAAGTAATATCCATAGTAATAACCCGGCCCCCGCGCCGGGTTTTTTGTGCCCAAAATCCCCAGCCCCCCACCCTGCCTGATAGCCGATCCAGTCGTTTTAAAAATAAATCCCTTTAAAGTTCATATATTTATCCTATTTTGAACTTTCCATACTTATGAAATGTACCTTTGGTACTTTACTAGCATGAACTAATAGTACATTATAAGCCCCACAGACGAACGGCACGTCTCTAAACCATGTGTCGGGTGCTCGGCGGGTTCAGGAAGAACGGCAATGATGCACACAACCAGAGATTTCTTTCGGGTGCCAGATACCACGAAAGAGATTTATTCAGCCGGCCACCGCACCAAGAGTGACCGGGTAACATGCACCGGCCGTCAGAAGGTCAGAGGCCGGTCTATTCCTTTAGTGTGAGGTGAAGTATGCGAAGCGAAATTGTCGCGCCACTAAAAGTCGAGCTGGACGCGACATCGGCAATAAATCAGCTAAATGGCTTGATGTCTTTAATTAAGCTTGAACCCTCCCCCTTTGAAAGCATTCCGGAACATGTCCTCGACTTGTTTTTTAGCTGCATCAGTGGCTTGACTAACAACATCATCCTTGACGATTTCGCGACCACAATTGTTACAGAAAACATTAACAAAATTGTTCTCAAAGTCGAAGTCATCGGGCCTACGGATTTGATCACATCCGCAATCCGGACAGGTGACATTCAAGGTCTTAGTATCGCTCATAATGAAATTTACTCCTGAAGTTGGGGAGTAAATACATTAGCCAGTTTCTTGCTGTTGGGGAATAGCAGAAAGCGGGAGCCTGCCCCGGTAAAAACAGGTACTAATTCAATCTGGCTTCGCTACGGCGAGGCCTTTTTTACGCCCTCATATCAGCGTCCATTCACTGAGTGGGCGGTTATATGACCACATTCAGGAGAGGATTATGACGGAAACAACAGATTTAGCATTGCTGGAAATTAAGCCTGAACAGGCCCCTGCCCTTTATGCCCCAAACGGACTTGATGCCTTTCTGGAACAAATTCGCCAGTCAGTGAATGAAGTTCCTGACCTTAGCACAGCCAAAGGTCGCGCCCGGGTGGCATCACTGGCTGCTCAGGTATCCCGCAGTAAGACGGCAATTGAAAAGCCGGGTCGTGACTACCTGAAGCGACTGAAAGAGCTGCCAAAGGAAGTGGAAGCAGAATTGCGCCGGTTCGTCACTACGTGCGACGCCATCCGTGACGAAACCCGACAGCCCTTAACGGACTGGGAGGCTGAACAGGAGCGAATTAAAGAGCAGGAAGCACTGGCCGCCGCCCACGCCGAAGCGCTGGAGATGAACGAAGCATTCGATAAAGCCGCGGCTGAAAAGCTTGAGTCCGATCATGAAATCGCCTTGCTTATGAACGACAACTTCGACCGTGACCGTGCAGAAGCTGACCGCCTGGCAGAGCAGCAGCGCATTGAGCATGAGCAGCGCATCGCCCGGGAAGCTGAAGAACGCGCGAAGCGTGAGGTCGAGGAAAAGGCCAGGCGTGACCGTGAAGAATCTGAGCGCCGTGAGCGTGAGTTACAGGCCGCAGCCGAACGGGAAAAGCAGGAGCGCATTGCCGCACAGGAACGTGCAGAGCGGGAAGCCAAAGAAGCCCGTGACATGGCCGAGCTTAAAGCAAAAAGAGCTCAGGAAAAGGCTGAGCGTGAGAAGCAGGAAGCTATCGAAGCTGAACGCCGTAAAGCAGCCCTGGCAGAGCAGGCACGGATTGCCGAAGAGAAGCGAAAGGCTGATGAACTGGCCCGGCGCACAGCAAATGAAAACCACCGCAAGCGCATTGGATCTGAATCGGTCGGCGCACTGGAAAGTGTCGTTGGCCTTAGCCGTGAACAGGCTATCCGCGCATTCAAAGCCATTAAAGACGGTGAAATACCGCACCTGAACGTCAACTACTAATCACACCGGAGTATCGCTAATGACAACCAACGTCATCGGCGGCGTCATTGGCGCTGCTAAATCACTGTTTAAATCACAGCTTGACCGTATCAAGCGATTTGTTAATGAAGCGGCCCGTCCGGGCGGGGAGGCTTTTGCGTGAAGAGACTGAAATTTAACGTCGGATTTATTCGCTACTCACTGCCGGATAACGATGCTAACCGGCTTCGGATGTTACAGCTTACCAGGAGGTCGAAATG
>NZ_JFJX01000055.1:0-638 GCF_000611875.2 Tatumella sp. UCD-D_suzukii | reverse complement strand
CATTATATTAGGTTGGCAACTAAGTCATTGCGTTTTTTATTGCCAAATTAAATGTTAAAAAATTGTATACAAAAATTAATGTCATGAAATAAAATATTGACCATTGTTTTCAATGACTTTTTGCCATTTATCGGGAAGTACCATAATCCCTCCTTCATAAAATGTTGGATCCTTATCAGCAAAAAACTTATTAAGGTGCGATTTTACATCGCTTTCGTTGCTGAAGTTTTTTCCGCTAAGAGAATGCTGCATAGACCGGAACAAATGAAAATCAGATGGAGCTAGATCTGGACTATATGGTGGATGAGGTAGTACATCCCAACCAAGCTCCATAAGTTTTTTTCGGGTAACAAAAGATGTATGAGGTCTTGCATTGTCGTGTTGAAAGACAACACCTTTTCTATTGGCTAATTCTGGACGCTTCTCCTTAATAGCTTCGTTTAGTTTGATCAATTGGTCAACGTAAACGTTCGAATTTACGGTCTGATTACTTGGCAAAAGTTCATAATATATTACACCTTTGTAATCCCACCAGACAGAAAGCATAATTTTATTTGATGAATTTCAGCTTTTGATGTCATTTGGGGGGGTTCATTCTTTGCCGACCATGATCTTTTTCGGCTAACGTTGTTGTAGAC
>NZ_JFJX01000054.1:0-60932 GCF_000611875.2 Tatumella sp. UCD-D_suzukii | reverse complement strand
ACGCTCTGACATTGACCAGCCTATAACTGACCGCGACCACAGGTCAATCACCACCGCGAGGTACAGCCAGCCCTCGTCTGTGCGAAGATACGTGATGTCTCCTGCCCACTTCTGATTCGGGCCACTCGCGTAAAAATCCTGTTTCAGCAGATTTTCAGACACAGGAAGGTCATGTTCTCTGTAGCTGACCGGGCTGAAATTCCGGGCAGCCTTTGCACGAAGTCCCTGACGTCGCAGACTGGCTGCAATCGTTTTGACGTTGTACTCAGGCAGTTCGTCAGCGAGACGAGGCGCACCAGCTGTTTTGCTTCAGTGAATGCCTTACGGACAGCAGTATCACAAGCGAGCCGGAACTGCTGACGTGGCGTTATTTGCTGACAACGCAGACGCCACGCATACCATCCGCTGCGGGCAACCTGAAGCACCCGGCACATGGCCTTGATGCTGAATTCAGCCTGATGTTTTTCAATAAAGACATACTTCATTTCAGGCGCTTCGCAAAGTATGTCGCGGCCTTTTGGAGGATAGCCAGCTCCTCGTCCCGTTCAGCCAGCTGGCGTTTCAGGCGGGCAATCTCAGTGGCCTGTTCACTCTCACGTTCAGAGGAGGTTGCCTGCTGTTGCTGTTTACTGCGCCAGTTGTAGAGCTGCGACTCATACAGGCTGAGTTCGCGTGCGGCTGCGGCAACACCGATGCGTTCGGCCAGTTTCAGGGCTTCGTTGCGGAATTCAGGCGTATGCTTCTTCCGGGTCTTTTTGGTAGTTGATGTTGATGCTGATTTTGTCATGTGAGTCACCTCTGGTTGAGAGTTTACTCACTTAGTCGCGTGTCCACTATTGCTGGGTAAGATCAAGAAGATGCCGGAGGATTTCCTGTCATCCTGTGAGGTGGCGTAATGGGTCACCGATCTGACTGTTATGGACGAGGGACAGCACTGGAGGGTGATAAAACAACCACGGGTGCTGAATGTATCGCCTCGATGTCCAATGATACTGAGCATGGGCGTAGAGTTGTTCGTGTTGGGGATAAAACAACCCCATGCCCTAAATGTGGTGAGGTAGGGGTTATCGTATCCGGTGAACCCCGTGATACCAATAATGGAAAAATAGCGGCGGTTGATGGTTCTATCGTGCGCTGTGCCTGCCCTTCAGGGTCTAACTGGATTATCGCGCCAGCAGGACAATGGGTTGGCAGAGGCCCGGATCCTTCTATTGCAGTCCTTGCAGCATTGGTTGCTGAACGTAAGGCCGCAGAAGAAGAAAGAACTAAACAACTGGCAGAAGAGCGTGACCGAAATCGGGTGTTCGCTAAATCGTGCCTCCGTGGTGAGGGCTGTAATGATGCCGGGGAAGAGCAGGAACCCCACACCAATTTTGCTTCAATGGCATTTTATCAGGCTGTTCCTCCAGCCGACCCTGCATCTGATAATGAAGTGGTCCAGCACGCTCAAACCGCCAAGAAAAAGCAACCTGTAGAGGATATACCTGAACCGAAGAAGCGAAGCGCGTTGTATAAATGGTGGTTCGGTAATCATGAGGAAGTCGAATACCAGCGGGCAACAGCCGCAGCAACAAGTGCTGCTAATGCTCAGATGGCTGTTGAAGGTGCCAGTGTTCTTACCCTGCTTGGTGGAAATGCCATTACATCAGGAACGTGGGCTGTTCGGGGGGCAACCCTTGGAGAAATAGCGGCTGCTGGCCCCGGTGCTTTCATCGCAGCTATTGTAGTGGGAATGATGCCCGGCAGGCTCAATGATGGTGAACAGGACTTTATTGACCGAATGCATCTGGAACAGATGCGTGAAGCCCCAAGCCGTGTGCGTTATACGTGGGAGCAGGACGATAAAGGTAACCCGGTTCCTCATGGCTGGCATACACCACCGGGTCAGGATATGGTGCGTGTGCGTAAAATGGAGTGGGACAGTAGCCGAAAGGCGTATACATTCACTACCGAGGAAGATCCGCGTATTACCATCATCTGGACGCCTGACAGTTCAGGTGGCAATGTTCCTTCGAATACAGGCAACCAGAATCCGGTAAGGATACCGAACCCGGTAGTTGTTGATCCGCTGCCGCAAGATACCCACATCGAGGCCACAACCAGCCCTGCACCGGAAGAGAAGAATTTTGCGGATTATATTCTTGTTCTTCCAATATTGGATATTCCACCGATCTATGTTTATTTGAGCCAAAGAAAAGGAATGCCAGATAAAGGCCATTCTTATCATCCAGCTCCAGAAACAGAAGAAATAACGGGTATTGCTGATCTGATTGAAGTTAAGGGTCGCACACCTAAACAAGGTGGAGGAGGAACACGAGAACGTTGGATGGACAAGAAGAAACGACGGGTTTATGAATGGGATTCGCAACATGGTGAATTGGAAGAATACCGAGCGAGTGATGGAGAGCACCTTGGCTCTTTGGATCATTTAACTGGCTCTAGATTAAAGCCTGCCGTTAAGGGTAGGAATATTAAACGTTATTTGTGAGGTTGGCATGTCTTATAAAATACGATTACAGTGGTTCAACAAACAAACATCTGAGGGGGAAGGAAAGGAATTTTCAGGTGTTTTAGATAATAATGTTTATTTTTTGGATAAGATTGGTCTATCTAACGAACCTCAGATCTATGATGGTGTATATGACGTGGTAGTCGAATGGTTGCCATATATACAACCGTATTTTCAGCATCAACTAAATTTGCAGCGATATGATTATCAGCTAGCTTTTCGACCTATTTGATTGAATAAGTATCCTCCGGCATAGCCGGAGGTTTTTCAAATGCGCCTGTAAGGCTCTCTTACCAGCAGCGCCCTAACAGGCGCATCGCAATCTGACATTTGCATTTTGGATTACTTACGGCCCGTAAACGGGCTTCCCGGATAAGGGATCGACAACTGCTCTCCCATTTTATCCGTTTCGAGCTGGTGCTTTATATATTCCTGTATCTTTTTCGTGTTCTTGCCTGCCGTGTCTACATAGTATCCCCGGCACCAGAACTCCCTGTTTCTATACTTAAATTTCAAATCCCCGAACTGCTCATACAGCATCAGACTGCTTTTGCCCTTCAGATACCCCATAAAGCCCGATACACTCATCTTCGGCGGGATCTCCAAAAGCATATGAATATGATCAGCACAACATTCCGCTTCCAGGATATTCACACAGCTTTCTTAAAATGCTCCCTATTGCCCTTCGCCGCTCTCCATAAAAGACCTGCCTTCGGTACTTAGGTGCGAAAACTATGTGATATTTACAGTTCCATCGGGTATGCGCTAAGCTCTTTTCGTCCCTCATTGGGACCCCCTTTTGATTTCCCGTTGAACCTTTGCAGTTGCCAGACCGCAAGGTGTTTTAACAAATCAAAAGGGGTTTTTATATACGGCCCAAAGCTGAAAGCTTTACGGAACCCCCTGCCTAGCTGGGGGTTTTCTGGATACAAAGCAAAACGGACGCCGTAGGGCGTCCGCTTCTGAATGGTTGGTGCCCGAACTCGGAATCGAACCAAGGACACGGGGATTTTCAATCCCCTGCTCTACCGACTGAGCTATTCGGGCAACGGGGCGCATTAAACCGTAATAGCGCTTTTCCGTCAATCACTTTTCGTCTCAGATGAACTGACCGCTGACTTTTACAGCAATGCGCTGAAATTTAGCCCAACTCCCGTAAAAACAACAGACAAAGGCAACACCTTGCGCCTCTGTCTGTCCGGCTCTTACTGGTCAGTTGTCACCGACCCGGGTGCGGCATCTCCCATCCCCGGGATATCCGCAGGAACGCTGCCCTTATCTTTATCGGTGACCGGCATATTCGCCTGGTCTGCCGGTAACATAATATGGTCCAGAATCTTACGCATTAACGGCGCTGCCGTGACACCATTGACGCCACCGTTCTCAAGGATTAATGCGACGGCAACTTTCGGATCCTTAAACGGCGCAAATGCCGTATAGAAGATATGGTCACGTAAGCGTATCGGGATCATCTTCGCGTTATAGATCTGGTTCTGCTTCAGACTAAATACCTGCGATGTACCACTTTTCGCCGCTATACCATAAGGTGCCGTATGGAAATAGCGATAGCCGGTCCCGTTAGGTGCATTCGCCATACCAAACATGGCACGGCGAACCAGCGCCCAGTAAGGCGAATTCGGGTCACCTATCTGCGGCTGGGCCTCGGTCGGGTGATACAATTGAACATCATTACCCTGCTGTTCTTTGTATAACAAATGCGGGGTGATCACGCGGCCGTTATTCAGTAAGGCCACCAGGGCTTTCACCATCTGAATAGGCGTTGCTATCCAGTATCCTTGCCCGATACCGACAGAGATAGTATCCCCCTGATACCAGACTTTCTTATGGACTTTCTCTTTCCACTCACGACTCGGTAGCAAACCTTTATACTCTTCATGCAAGTCGATACCGGTCAGCTTACCGTAACCAAACTGGCTAAGCATATGATGAATACGATCAATCCCCATCATATAAGCCACCTGATAGAAGAAGGTATCTGCCGACTCCTCGATGGCTTTGGTCACATTCAGCATGCCGTGACCGGTCTTCTTCCAGTCACGATAACGTCTGTCAGTCCCGGGCAGTGTCCAGGTCGGAGCACCGAAGAACGTCGTTTGCGGAGTGATAACCCCGTTCAGCAACGCAGACATCGCCATATAAGGTTTCACCGTCGATGCCGGCGGGTATAACCCCTGGGTCACGCGGTTAATCAGCGGCAGATCTTTATTATCCAGCAGCTTCTTATAGGCCTGATAGCTGATTCCCTTCACGAACGGGTTAGGATCATAACTGGGGGCCGAAACCATCGCCAGTACAGAACCATCATGGGGATCTTCCACCAGCACTGCAGCACGCTGCCCCGTCAGCAAACTTTCAATATATTGCTGCAGCGGCAAATCGAGTGTCAGCCAGACATTTTTTCCGGCAACAGGTGGCTTTTCACTCAGTACGCGCACGATGCGCCCATGGTTATCGACTTCTACTTCCTGATAACCGGTCTGGCCGTGAAGGACGGATTCATAGTAACCTTCAATCCCCTGCTTACCAATGTTGTGGTCTGCCGCATAGTTCTCAGCAATCCCTTCGGCATTCAGGCGTTTGAAGTCATTGTCGTTGATCTTAGAAACATAACCGACGACATGGGCCAAATCCGCGCCATACGGGTACTGACGATCCTGATAAGAGTCGATGCTGACCCCGGGGAAGCGATATTCATCCACCGCAAAGCGCGCTATCTGTTCTTCACTCAGCTCATCTTTAATGATGATAGGTTTATAACGGCTGGTCTGTTTAAGACGATGCCAGAAATCGCTCACATCTTCCGGCGTCAGGCCGATGAGTGGCGTCAGCGCCTGGATAGTCGCTTTAAGATTGGTTTCTTTGTACGGGATCACCGTCAGATCATACTGAGTGATATTGCGTACCAGCGCCGTGCCATTGCGATCGTAGATAATCCCCCGCGTGGGTGCGATCGGGATCATTTTGATATCATTATCGTTTGATCGGGTCTGGTAATAACTATGCTCACAAATCTGCAGCCGATAGAGGTTATATACCAGGATGCCAAAGCATACTGCTACCAGAACAAACGCCGTGATGGCACGACGGATAAATAGTTTTTCTTCAATTTCGAAATTGCGCAGATTCATTACATAACATAGTTTGCAGGGAGAGCTATCACCAGCAGCCTATCATAGAGAGATAGTCAGCCAGTGCCAGTGACAAGTTGATCCGGGAAAGATTAAAGTGTGTCATTTGTTGAAGAATGTAACAAGAAATGAACAACGCGAAAAGCAATCACTCTTCGCGTTGCTGAGGCTAAATAAGAGATATCTTAAGCCTTGTCACCGAGCAGAACAGACTCCAGCGCGATGTTGATCATATCATTGAAAGTCAGCTGACGTTCTTCGGCCGTCGTCTGCTCGCCGGAGCGGATATGATCTGAAACGGTACAGATAGCCAGAGCCTTAGCACCGAACTCAGCGGCCACACCGTAGATACCGGCCGCTTCCATTTCCACACCCAGAATGCCGTATTTTTCCATGACGTCAAACATTTGCGGGTCCGGAGTATAAAACAGATCGGCAGAGAACAGGTTACCGACACGGGCATCAATACCCAGCGCTTTCGCTGCATCCACTGCGTTACGAACCAGATCGAAATCAGCAATCGCGGCAAAGTCATGATCCTTGAAGCGCATACGGTTCACTTTAGAATCCGTACAGGCGCCCATACCAATAACCACATCACGCAGGTTAACGTCAGAACGTACCGCACCGCAGGAACCCACACGAATAATGGTTTTGACGCCAAACTCGGTGATCAGCTCTTTCGCGTAGATAGAGCAGGAAGGGATCCCCATACCGTGTCCCATGACTGAAATACGGCGGCCTTTATAGGTCCCGGTATAACCCAGCATGCCGCGAACGTTATTCACTTCACGGGCATCCTGCAGGAAAGTTTCAGCAATATATTTCGCACGCAGAGGGTCGCCCGGCATCAGAACAACGTCTGCAAAATCACCAGCTTCAGCATTAATATGAGGTGTTGCCATGTTATTTTTCCTTTTAATCGTGTCATTTGCCGGCATGACTGCCAGCAAATGAGAAACAGGAGACTTTTTTACAGCATGTTACGCCCGTAATCCATAGCTGAAAGACCAAAATAGGTCGCGATTGTCTGCCCGATATCGGCAAAGGTCTCACGCTGTCCCAGCGGGCCGGGTTTAACCCCGGGTCCGTAGATCAATACAGGGATATGCTCACGGGTATGATCCGTGCCAGACCAGGTCGGGTCACAGCCATGGTCTGCGGTCAGGATCAAAATATCCCCTTCCCCCACCAGCGCCATTAATTCCGGCAGACGGCGGTCAAATAATTCCAGCCCCCCGGCATATCCGGCGACATCACGGCGGTGTCCCCAGCTGGAATCGAAGTCTACAAAATTAGTGAAGACAATCGAATTATCCGGAGCCTGTTTCATCTCTGCCAGTGTGGCATCAAAAAGCGCATCCAGTCCGGTCGCTTTAACCTTACGGGTGATCCCTTGCTGGGCATAAATATCGGCAATCTTACCGACCGAAATTACCTCTCCTCCTTTCTCTTCCACCAGTTTTTGTAACATGGTGGCAGAAGGCGGTTCGACCGCGAGGTCATGGCGGTTACCGGTACGGACAAATTCACCGGCTTTGGCTCCGATAAACGGACGGGCAATAACACGGCCGATGTTATAGCCACCCTCGGTCAGGATCTTACGGGCGATTTCGCAGAGTTCATACAACCGCTCTACACCGAACGTCTCTTCATGGCAGGCTATCTGGAAGACCGAGTCCGCGGAGGTATAAAAGATAGGCTTACCGGTACGCATATGCTCCTCGCCCAGCTTATCGAGGATCACCGTACCTGAAGAATGGCAGTTCCCCAGGTAACCCGGCAGCCCGGCCTGTTCGACCAGCGTGTCCAGTAGCGCCTGCGGGAAACTGTTTTCAGTGTCACTGAAATATCCCCAGTCAAACAGCACCGGTACTCCTGCGATCTCCCAATGCCCGGACGGCGTATCTTTCCCGGAGGAAAGTTCAGCCGCACTGGCATAAGCCCCGAGAATAGTGGCATCGGCATCCATCCCCGCAGGAATTTTACCTGTCGATATCTCTGCGGCTTTCGCCAGACCCAGCGCCGTCAGATTCGGTAAATGCAGCGGACCTTGTCTGCCCTGATTAGCCTTACCCTCGTAGCAAGCCTGAGCAATATGGCCCAGCGTGTCTGAGCCGACATCACCGAATTTCTCTGCATCTTTGCTGGCTCCGATCCCGAAGGAATCCAGCACCATAATAAATGCACGTTTCATGCTCGCCTCCTGTGCGTTCATGTCATGAGAAAAAAACTGATCAGAACAGTATGCAACCATTCAGCAAATTCTGCGATAAATTAAAGGGATTTCTTTTGGCGGTTGGTGCGTAACCGAAATGGCGGCTTGCAGGCTCTCTGCCGCCTGTTGCCAGCTCTGCTCATCGGCCGCATGCACCATTGCCAGAGGGCGGTGCGTATCCACCGGCTGGCCCGCGGCGACAATATCACTGATACCGACCCGGTAATCGATACTTTCACCGGCCCGCTGACGGCCGCCGCCCATCCGGACAATAGTCATCCCGATCTCCCGGGTATCCATTGCACTGATAACCCCTGGCTCCCTGGCAAATACCGGTTTAATCACCGGCGCAGCCGTTAAATAACGCGCATACTGTTCGACAAAGTCGGCCGGGCCGCCCTGAGCCGCGACCATCTGAGCGAACACCTCAGCGGCCCGGCCATTATCCAGTACCTGCTGCAACCGGGCCCGCGCCTGCTGATCGTTGCCGGCCAATCCGCCACTGATCAGCATTTCACTGCTCAGGGCCATGGTCACTTCCAGTAACCGGGGATGGCGGTACTCGCCGGTCAGAAAGCGTACCGCCTCACGGACTTCAAGCGCATTACCGGCCGAAGAGGCCAGTACCTGACTCATATCGGTCAGTAACGCCGTCGTCCGGCAGCCGGCACCGTTTGCCACATCGACAATGGATCGGGCCAGTTGCTCCGAGCTGTCAAAATCCGGCATAAATGCCCCGCTGCCGGCTTTGACATCCATCACCAGCGCATCCAGCCCTTCAGCCAGTTTTTTCGCCAGAATGGATGCCGTGATCAGCGGAACAGAATCCACGGTTGCGGTCACGTCCCGGGTAGCATAAAAACGCTGATCTGCCGGTGCCAGGGTGCGGGTCTGACCGATGATTGCCACACCATTTTCGCGAATGATTTGACGAAAACGATCGTTGTCGGGAAAAATATTCAACCCGGGGATGGCTTCCAGTTTATCCAGAGTCCCTCCGGTGTGTCCCAGGCCACGCCCGGAAATCATCGGAACATACCCACCACAGGCTGCGACCATCGGGCCGAGCATCAGAGAAGTGACGTCCCCGACACCGCCGGTGGAATGTTTATCCAGTACAGGTCCGTTAAGATGCAGATCCTGCCAGTTCAGTACGGTACCGGAATCCCGCATTGCCAGGGTCAGGGCTACGCGCTCCGGCAGCGTCATATCCCGAAACCAGATAGCCATCGCCAGCGCAGCAATCTGTTCCCCGGCGACGCTACCGTCCGTGATCCCCTGAATAAAAGCCCTGATTTCCTGGTCTGTCAGACTGTGACCGTTACGTTTTTTACGGATAATTTCCTGTGGCAAAAACATGGTGCTTCCCCGCTGTGCTGAAGAGTCCTGACTCCCTGATACCGGCATCGTCGGGCTTTACGAATGACGTGCCGCGGCAGTAATATCACTTTTCTGAGGTATGCCGTGTCAGTAACCGGCGGCCGGTGTTTCGGTGTCCACACCACAGCTTTTCAGTAAGCTGTTCAGTAACCCGGAGGCTCCGAAGCGGAAGTGGCGGGCATCGGCCCAGTCGTCTCCGAGGATCCCGGCAGCCATCGCCAGATAATCGGCGGCATCCCGGGTGGTACGCACGCCGCCGGCAGGTTTAAAACCGACGCTCGCTGATACACCTTTATCACGGATCACTTCCAGCATAATTCTGGCGGCTTCAGGGGTGGCATTGACGGCCACTTTTCCGGTGGAAGTTTTAATAAAATCAGCCCCCGCATCGATGGCAATTTCCGAGGCCTGACGGATCAGCGCAGGATCCTGTAATTCCCCGGATTCAATAATCACCTTCAGCAGCACATTGGCTTCTCCGCAGTGCTTTTTACAGGCGCTGACCAGTTCGGCTCCCCGCTGTGTGTCTCCGCGCTTCAATGCTTTCCAGGGGAAAACCACATCGACTTCATCCGCACCATAGGCAATGGCTGCCCGGGTTTCTGCCACCGCGATATCGATGTCATCATTACCGTGCGGAAAGTTGGTCACGGTGGCGATGCGGATGCCGGGAGTCCCCTGCTCACGCAGGACTTTCCGGGCCAGCGGAACAAACCGCGGATAGATACAAATGGCGGCCGTCTGTCCGGCGGCTGAATTTGCCTGCCGGCACAGAGCGATAATTTTTTCATCAGTATCATCATCATTCAGCGTGGTGAGATCCATCAATCCGAGGGCCCGGCGGGCGATCGTTGTCATATCAGTCATTCTTTATTCCTCTGCAAAGAGCCGGTATCCGGTGCAGGAAAAGACGCACCACTATTTGTCATAATTCTAACAATTAATCGCCGTAAGGACTGCGTGACGGATCAAATAATCCATCCCACCGAACTAACAGAGGAAAAAATCGCAAATAAGGCCGTAAAATTCGGGAAAAACCGTCAGGGGCCGGAAGGGTAAATGTTATAAAAATAACAAAATAACTTTAACCCGCATCGGATGCGTGTACGTGTAACCGGGGGAATAGCCGCAAAGAGTTCTGCCATAGGGTTTCAGCCAACTGTTCCGGGGGTTCCGGACGGAGTTCCGCGAGAGCCTGCAGAATAGTGACCACATGTTCAGGCCGGTTTGGCTGCCCCTGGGATCCGTGGACCGGCATATCCGGAGCATCGGTTTCCAGCACCAGTGCACTGAGGGGCAGAGAAGCTATAGTTTCACGGGTCTTACGGGCCCGGGGATAGGTGATCGTACCGCCGACGCCGATAGCAAACCCCAGACGAACGAATGCGCTGGCCTGTTGCAGGCTCCCCGAAAAACCGTGGATCACCCCGCCGGCAGGCAGGTCAGCCTTCCGCAGTAAAGCGGTCAGCGGGTCATGAGAACGTCTGGAATGGAGGATCACCGGGAGGTCATAGCGCCGTGCCAATGTCAGCTGGCTCTGTAACAGAGAGCGCTGTTTATCTGCCTGTGCGGCCAGCTCCTCCGTATAAAAATCCAGCCCGGCCTCCCCCAACGCCACCAGCTTATCCCCCCCCTGCTGCAGACACTGCTGCAGGCAATCGACATCTTCCGCAGTATGTTCTGCAATCCATAACGGATGCAGCCCGGGGGCATACCAGAGGGAAGGAAAACGTTCACAGAGAGAGATAATCTGGCTAAACCGGGAAGCCGTCACCGCAGGAATGACTATCCCCTGTACCCCGGCGTGACGGGCACGGGTCAGCTCCTCAGCCTCATGCTCAGCAAATGGCGGAAAATCAAAGTGACAGTGGGTATCAATAAAACGCACAACATTCTCCCGGGCAGCATAATAAAGTGCCGGCGGCAGAAAACGCTGTAACAAACAGGGTAGCCGTCAGACTGTACGGAGAAGTGTATCAGGCGGGGACGCTGCCGGCATCCCTTCCGGCAGTAGAGTGAGAGACTTCAGGACAACGTTATAACTTTCTCCGGCCGGTAAACAGGCTGATAAGGAACAGGATGATACCGACAATAAATACAATTTTAGCAGCCCAGGCAGCAGTGCCTGCCAGTCCGCCAAAGCCCAGCGCCGCTGCAATTAATGCAATCACCAGAAAGATAATTCCCCAACGAAACATAGTAATCTCCTTACCTTCATTAACAGACTCATCTTATAATTTGTTCTGACAACCACTCAGAACGCGTATTTATCTTCAATTTCCCTGCAGCCTGCGTCGATAGCTCAGGTCATTTGCTGACAGATAATTCGTTTCTGACCGCTTTGACCCCGGAAACCTTCCGTACGACCTCAGCGGCCCTGTTTTTTTGCTCACGACTACTGACATTACCGGTCAGCAGGACCATACCGCGGGTGGTCGTCACAGAGATATGCCTCGATGAGACTTGCTTATCCGCCATCAGGCGGGCCACAATCTCACTGGTTGTCGCGGTATCACTGGCATAACTCTTCAGGTTTGTCTGTTCTGCTGATTTTAAATGCAGATGGTTAATCACCTGCTTCACCCCGCTGATGCTTCTGACCAGGTGATCCACCCGTTCAATCTGCTGGTGCGATGTCACAAAGCCATCCACGGTGACCACACCCCGGGTTGTCGACAGTGAAAGATCGGTACTATTAATCTCTTTATCATCGACCAGCGCAGTTTTTACTTTCGCGGTGATGGCACTGTCATCCATAAAGTTGTCTACACTTCGCATCACCGATTTCCCCTGTGTCGGGGAGTTCTCTGTCGACGGCCCGCCGGCGTAGACATGCAGACTGCAAAGTGCGGAAATAAGTAACAGCTTTTTCAGCTGGTTGATTTTTTTCATTAATAATATCCTGCATGATAGTGACGTCTGCCTGTCGCTGAATGTCGTATCCGGTCATTCCCGGTACGGGCATCGGTCACATCTCTTTAATAATAGTTGAGTTTTATTGTTGTGCAGATTTTTAGGAATCTGCTGAGTCCGGAAACAGACTGCTGCAAAGCAAAGACGGGAAGCCCTCACTGCCAAAAGAAAGTGATAATAAGCAATATATACAGGCTGGCAGAAGCAGGAAAATCCTGAATCAGAACGCGGGAATATCTTAAAAAAACCGGCCAGAGGCCGGTTTCATGGAAACAACAACCGGTTAGTGTTCGCGTGTCTTCCGGAAGACAACATCCGGATAACGTTCCTGAGTAATGTTCAGGTTAACCATCGTCGGTGCGATATAGGTCAGATTATCCCCGCCATCCAGCGCCAGGTTAACTTCGTTCTTACGCTGGAATTCATCAAACTTCTTCACATCGCTGCATTCAACCCAGCGCGCCGTTGAAACGTTTACCGATTCGTAGATAGCTTCAACGTTATATTCGCTTTTTAGTCGGGCAACCACCACATCAAACTGCAGCACACCGACGGCACCCACGATCAGATCATTGTTTGAGACCGGGCGGAACACCTGGACGGCACCTTCTTCTGAAAGCTGTACCAGCCCTTTCAGCAACTGTTTCTGTTTCAGAGGGTCACGCAGCCGGATACGACGGAACAGTTCCGGGGCGAAGTTCGGAATACCGGTAAACTTCATTTTTTCGCCCTGGGTGAACGAATCACCGATCTGAATGGTGCCATGGTTATGCAGGCCGATAATATCGCCCGGATAAGCCTCTTCGACGTGTGCACGGTCACCGGCCATAAAGGTCAGCGCATCAGAGATAACGACATCTTTGCCGGTACGCACCTGATACATCTTCATGCCTTTTTCATATTTACCGGACACAACGCGCATAAAGGCCACACGGTCGCGGTGTTTCGGGTCCATATTGGCCTGAATTTTAAAAACAAACCCGCTGAATTTCTCTTCTCCGGAAACCACCTCACGACTGTCTGTCTGACGTGGCATAGGAGCTGGCGCCCAACTGACCAGACCATCCAGCATATGATCCACACCGAAGTTACCCAGTGCGGTACCGAAAAAGACCGGCGTCAGTTGTCCCTGCAGGAAAGCTTCCTGATCAAATTCATGAGAGGCCCCCTGTACCAACTCCAGCTCATCACGCAGCTGAGAGGCCAGTTCTTCCCCGATTTCCACATCGAGTTGCGGGTTATCCAGCCCTTTAATCGTACGGACTTCCTGGATCGTATGGCCTTGTCCGGTCTGATAAAGATAAGTTTCATCTTTATACAGGTGGTACACCCCTTTGAATAACTTACCGCAGCCAATTGGCCAGGTGATCGGCGCACAGGCAATTTTCAGTTCACTTTCGACTTCGTCCATGACTTCCATCGGATCACGGATATCACGGTCGAGTTTATTCATAAACGTCAGGATAGGAGTATCACGCAAGCGTGTTACTTCCATCAGCTTACGGGTACGGTCTTCGACACCTTTCGCCGCGTCGATCACCATCAGACAACAGTCCACCGCGGTCAGAGTACGATAAGTATCTTCCGAGAAGTCTTCGTGCCCCGGCGTATCCAGCAGGTTCACCAGCTTATCGCGGTACGGAAACTGCATTACCGAGGTGGTAATGGAGATCCCGCGTTGCTTTTCCATATCCATCCAGTCAGATTTTGCGTGCTGGCTGGACCCACGGCCTTTAACTGAACCCGCAGTCTGGATAGCCTGTCCGAATAATAGGACTTTTTCGGTGATGGTGGTTTTACCGGCATCCGGATGCGAAATAATCGCAAAGGTACGGCGACGAGCCACTTCGTCTAAAAAAAGTGCTGTAGACATCAACAGGTTCTTCATTGTTGGCGGAAAAACAATACAGGGGTGTATTTCCGTAAAAATCATCGTACCGGGAAAATGTTTCTCCGGCGGCTCCAACGGATGTTACTGCCTGGCCTGAACCCCACCTGCATCAGTCAACATCACGTAATTATCTGCGGAGTGCACATGACGGCATTCTCCGGATGCATATTCTACCTTATTTCAGGACATTTCGGTATTCAGCCGACAGCTTTCTTAAATGCGTGCCCCGCGATATTTCATACTCAGCGCTGCCTGATAGCAAAAAACACTTTTTTCTTAACAAAATGCCTGCCGGACAAAGATGAAAATGAGAAAGACTTGCATTACATTAACTGAATAATTCACATTACTAAGAGCATGATAAATAAAGATAAAAACACAAACGCTCACTTCACAAGCAGCCCATATTGATGCATAATTGCACACCATAAATACACAACGTATTACCTCTGTTTAAAAGGTTATCCCTATGTTAAGTGCCGATATGATCTCCCGCCTGAACGACCAGCTGAACCTTGAGTTTTATTCAGCCAACCTGTACCTCCAGATGAGCGCCTGGTGTGCGGATAAAGGCTTTGAAGGTGCAGCATCGTTCCTGAAAAAGCATTCCCGTGAAGAAATGGAACATATGCAGCGTCTGTTCGATTACCTGAGCGATACCGGTGCTCTGCCGGTACTTGGCAGCATCGAAGCACCCCCGGTCACTTTTGAATCACTCTCTGACGTTTTTGCACAGACTTACGAACATGAGCAACTGATTACCGGCAAAATTAATGAGCTGGCTCACGCGGCGATGACGACTCACGACTATTCTACGTTCAACTTCCTGCAGTGGTATGTGGCTGAGCAGCACGAAGAAGAAAAAATCTTCAAAACCGTACTGGATAAACTGGGCATGCTGGAAAACAGCTCAAATGGTGCCTTCCTGCTGGATAAAGACCTGGCAAGAATGGACAGTGAAGTGCACAACAAAGGTGTCTGACTGACTGACGGCGGGCCACTCCCCGCCGTTCTTTTTATGGGTCCTTCTCCGTGCAATTTCCGGAGGCCGGCCATCTGCATACCGCAGAAAGCTGCTACGTCCACCTTCCCGGACGGAAAGGCTGCATTTCGATAGCGGTTTTCTGACCGGTCATCATCTGCGCCAGCAGCATGCCGGTGGCAGGTCCCAGGGTGAACCCCTGATGCCCGTGACCGAAAGCACACCACATATGACTGACACCAGGCACTTCACCGATAACCGGCTTCATATCCGGGAAACATGGCCGGCTGCCTGACCATGTCTCATCATCCGCCCGTTCTCCCAGCGGAAAGTCCTGCCGGGCAACAGGCTCCAGTTGTTCCAGCTGACGGGGCGTTTGCGGATCATCAAGCCTTGCAAGTTCAGCACCGGTCGTCAGCCGGATACCGCGGTTCATCGGCGCCAGCAGAAATCCTTTTTCCGCATCCAGTACCCAGTTATTCAGTTGCTTACCGGATTGTGTTTTATAATGCCGGTGATAACCGCGCTTAGAAAATAACGGGGGCTGATATCCGAACTTAGCGGTCAGTAATGTACTCCATGGCCCCAGAGCCACCACCACCTGGCGTGCCTGGCTGACATCCCCCTGGTCATTTCTGATCTCCCACAAACCGTCACGGGTCCGGCTCAGGGTTTGCGCATCTGCGGAAATAAAGGTTCCGCCGCCACTCAGAAAAAGATCCACATACGACTGCACTAATGCTGACGGATCACGAATCGTCCTGGGAGACGTCCACATAACAGCCCCGGGAAACAGAGGACTGATATCCGGTTCTCTGAGTTTCAAATCCTCTGCCGATAATTTTGTGTGGCTGACCCCCTGCTCTGCCAGCAAATCTGCAGACAGGTAACTTTCTTCCAGGTGCCGGTCGGTACGTGACAGTGCAAGCCACTGGTGAGTTCCCGTCAGTGCCTCTGCACCCGCTTTATGAATTAACTCATTATGCGTTTCGAGGGAGAGGGAGATCAGTGAGGCATACTCGCGTGCGATGCCGGCATACCTGGCAGGAGCCGAATAGTGGTAATACTGGCGGAGCGGCCTGATAAACGAAGGTACCGCGGGCAGCTGGTAACGTATATCCGTTCGCCGGTTAGCCGCCGCAGTAAGGATCACCGATAACTGGCGGGGAAACGCATACGGCTGAATAGCCTCCCGCTGAATGATGCCTGCATTACCATGAGAGGTCTGCATGCCGGGTGCACCTTTATCGACCAGGGCGACGGTTTTTCCGCTTTCCTGTAAATAGTGCGCGCAGCCGGTACCCACCATCCCTGCACCTAAAACAAATACGTCATACGTCATAGAATTTACCTGTAAAAGCAGTACCGGTTCGGTACTAAGAGTCATCGCGTGTCTCCGGTATCCGGAGTTCACGGTCCGCGGCCCTTTGTTCGATGGGATCCCCTTCCGTACCGGGGTTCTGCGGTTCATAGAAAGTAAAGCAATTCGTATGCCAGCACTGGCAGTGAACGTCTGAGCCTTACCCGGGATCCTTCCGGTTTCAGGCACTGCAGTGTTAACCCTGTCTCCTGCCGTCCGCGATTTGTCACAGGTTCGCCGGTCACGGCAGCCCGGGGGAATGTTACTGCTGTCACGGCCCCGCGACGGCCCGTTAATCCGCGGGGTATCATTACGGATATCAGTTTTCAGTATGAGAGTAAATCCGGAAAAGATTTTATGATGAAACGCTCAGCGGTACCCCCTGGTATCACTTACTCTCCGCGTTCAGGAAAACGATATGCTAACTCCGGATCAGAAAATCGAAGCAATGGGTATGACTCTTCCCGTCGTTACCTCCCCCCCGGCTAACTTTGTCCCGGTGGTCATCAGTGGTTCACTCGCGTTTGTCTCCGGGCAGGGGCCGCTGTCAGACGGTACTGTGGTCTGGAAAGGTTCGGTAGGCCACGACATAACGCCTGACGAGGGATATCAGGCGGCACGGCTGGCTGCGATTAATGCGCTCAGCGTGCTGAAAAACGAACTGGGGTCGTTAAACAGAATCAAAAGATTCGTCAAACTGCTGGCATGGGTTCGTAGTGCTCCGGGGTTTGATCAGCAGCATCTGGTCATCAATGGTGCTTCAGATTTTATCGTCGAGGTGTTTGGTGACAAAGGCAAACATGCCAGGAGTGCCGTCTCGGCCACAGAGTTACCGCTGGGGATGGCGGTGGAAATCGAAATGATTGCCGAAATAGCCGCGGAATAACGGCCTGCGTCCCCTTTGTGCCAGGCGTTCTGAAAAATGACACATTTGCAGATAAACCCCGGAAGCCGTTTCCTCATGGCCCGGCTGCGGGTTCCCGGCATATTAAAAAAGCCCTCCCCGTTTTTCGGGGAGGGCTTTTTATGCGAAAAACCGCGGTGAATGATTAATAACAGTGACATCCACCTTATGCGGGTCGGTCGGTCCCCGCACGGGCCTTTAAGCTCTCGTCAGGCGCTGATTTTCCGGGAACCGGTATCCGGTACCAAATCCAGTTTGACCTGTGTATGGGGTTTAGCCATCACTTCCGGCAGTACCAGTTGTTCCGGCGGAACCGGACGACTGAAATAAAAGCCCTGCAGGATATTACAGCCCAGTTCCGTCAGCTGACGCTGCTGCTCCTCGGTCTCGACGCCTTCAGCGACAATATTCAGATTCATATTCTTCGCCAGTTCAATGATCATAGCTAATAACCGGGTATCGGTATGGTTATTATTAATTTCACGCACAAACGCACGGTCAATCTTCAGTTCGCTGGCCGGGATACTTTGCAGGTACAGCAGACTGGAATAGCCGGTGCCGAAATCATCGATAGAAACCTGAATACCGTGTTCTTTCAGAATGTTCAGTATCCGGATAGTTTCCTTAGGCGAACGCATGGCCGTGGTTTCGGTGATCTCCAGAATCATTTTTTCCGGCGGTACATTATTGGTAGTTAATGCATTCAGTACCACCTGGGCCAGCATTTCCTGTTCAAACTGCAGTGCTGACAGATTCACGGATACGGATAATTCTGTATTGCCCTGAGCGTGCCAGATAGCCAGCTGACGACAGGCTTCATTCAGCACCCATTCGCCCACCTGAATGATCATGCCGCTTTTTTCTGCCACCGGCAGGAATTTATCCGGAGATAATAAACCACGCACAGGATGCTGCCAGCGTACCAGTGCTTCGTAACCGATAATCTGACCACTTCCGGCATCGTTCTTCGGCTGATAGAACAGACGTAACTCATTATGGTACAACGCCCGCCACAGTTCATTTTTCAACTGGACCTGACTTTTACCCATCGGGTTCATGTCCGGACGGTAGACGCTGAAACCATTACGGCCATTATTCTTGGTGTGGTACATGGCGACATCAGCATTGAACATCATATCCCGGCCTTCGGACCCGTGTGGCGGATAGAGGGCAATCCCGATACTGATTGACACCATCAGCTCATAGTCCGAAATATGAAACGGCTTTTCGATAGCCTTCACCATTCCGGCAGCGATTCGTTCTGCCATTTCTGCCGAGGTAGACGGTGTGAGTAACACAAACTCATCCCCCCCGACACGCGCCAGCACATGGTCAGAATCAAGAATATTCTTTAACCGCTCGGTCACCATAATCAGTAACCGGTCACCGATATGATGCCCGTAAGCATCATTGATCATCTTAAAGCCATCCAGGTCGAGGAACATCAGGGCAAACGCCGACCCTGAGGATGCACCCTGAATGTAGTGGTCCAGTTGTTCTTCCAGATAAGCGCGGTTGGGCAATAAGGTCAAGGGGTCATGCATCGCCAGCTTATGTAACTCACGGTTGGCCTGATGTAATTTCTTTGCCAGTCGTGTCGTTTTTATCTGCGAATCAATCATCGATACCAGCAGACTGCAGCCAAGGATACTGAGGGTAAACAAAAACACCCAAATAGCCAGCGCTGGCGAATTGATACCGTGCCCGTACATATGGGACCCGGACTTAAAACTTGCTGCATCCATCCCCACGTAGTGCATACCGGCAATCGCGAATCCCATCACCAGAGATGCCTGCAGACGACGCAGTACAATCCCGCTTTCCCCTTTGCGCAATTCAAAAGCCAGCCAGAGGGCAACGCCGGACGCAACATAGGCAATGACGATGGACAGGATCACCATACCCCGATCCCAGACGATCCCCGGGTCAATCAGCAAGGCATACATTCCAAGATAATGCATCCCCACAATCCCGCTGCCTAACAATAATGCACCACGGGTGAATCGTTCCCAGCCCAGATGTTGCTGGCTGACCACCTGTTGCAGAGCGACGATTGATGCCACAATCACCAGCAGCAAAGAAACTCCGGTATAACCGATACTGTAATGCATTGGCATCGGAAATTTCATGGCGAGCATGCCGATAAAGTGCATCGACCAGACACCAATACCCATAGCTGTTCCGCCACCCGCCAGCCAGAACCTGGCTTTCCATCCCTGCGAACTGGCGACACGCCCTGCTGTATCCAATGCAGTAAAAGAGGCGATAAAGGCGATGAGCAGGGATATAAGGACCAGCCACTTATCCCAGGATACATCGAGCATAATGATTCCTTTTGTCACAGGTTGATAAACGAAGGTATTGACTAAAAATAGCAGTGAAAAACAGAACAACTCCCTGGCACAATGAAAATCATCGTTGCGAAAGAGAATGTCATGACTTATTAAGTGATTGAATCAATCCGGCACTGCGCCAGCGCAGACAAGTACGGCAAGAACTGTTGCACGCTGACGCCCTGTAAAAAAAGTCTGCTAATTAATCATAGTACGTCATACAATCTGGCATTAACAAATCTTAATTGATTCCGGACGCCAAAAATATCCGCATACAATGCAGGGAGTATAAAACGGGGGTGACGGGAACATTTATTCCATAGCCTCCTGCGCTGACAGATCACAGCAGACAGCGTCAAAGAACACTTATTCACACACGTTCAGTGTCACCGATTTCTGTTTCAACGGATAACGTCTGACCAGGTCACCGATACACAGTGTGCTGATCAGCAGGTGGCAAACGTCAGGTAAACTTATCGGAAGGAATGTGCCTGCAATGGCGGTCGCATGTAACAATTTACCACCAATAACAATAAGAACTGACTGTATAAAAAAGGCCTCCCTTTTCAGAGAAGCCCTTCACTCACTGGACACATAACCGGCAATCAATGGGCCGCGGATTCCAGCCCCATCAGCCCGACTTTCAGATACCCGCCCGCGCGCAATTCATCCATAACGCTCATCAGGGTCGCGTAATCCACATCTTTGTCTGCCTGGAAAAAGATGGTGGTATCTTTGTTACCACTGGTCAGTGCATCAATGGACGCCATCAGTTGTCCGGCAGAGACCGGCTCATTGCCGACATACAGCGATTTATCTGCTTTGATACTCAGATAGACCGGCTTTTCAGGGCGTGGTGCAGGCTTACTGGTAGAGGCCGGGAGATTGACCTTAACATCTACCGTCGATAACGGGGCCGCTACCATAAAAATAATCAGTAATACCAGCATGACGTCGATAAAGGGCGTCACGTTGATCTCACTCATTTCGCCATCGTTTTCCACATCTTCATTCAGACGCATTGCCATAACGATTAACTCACCCGCAGTTGTTGGGCAGAGGTACGCGCCGGAGTACTGTTCACCGCACCCTGATTCAGATCGAGGTCACGGCTCTGCAGCAGCAGTACCTGCGCCGCGGTATCACTCAGAGACGCTTTATAACCGGCAATCATCCGGGCGAAAAAGTTATAGATAACGACTGCCGGGATCGCCGCCACCAGGCCGATAGCCGTTGCCAGAAGAGCTTCTGCAATGCCCGGTGCGACCACCGCCAGGTTGGTGGTCTGCGTTTTAGCTATCCCGATAAAGCTGTTCATTATGCCCCAGACCGTACCGAACAGCCCGATAAACGGAGCAACAGAGCCGATAGTGGCCAGAAAACCGTTACCGCGTGAGGCAAAACGGCCAACTGAGGCGACCTTACGTTCCAGCCGGAAACCGGTGCGTTCTTTAATCCCTTCCGGTTCATGACTTCCGGCAGAGAGATCCCGTTCGTCCAGCGCTTCCGCAATCAGTGCCCGGCTATGACTACTGGCCGGGAACGTCGCAGAGACATCCACGGCCTGTTGCAGAGTCCGTACCTCTTTTAGCGCCTTTTGTTCTGCTCTGAGCCGGCGTTTGGCTGCACTCAGTTCAGTAAACTTACCGAAGAATATCGCCCAGGTCACCACTGATGCGAGTAACAGACCAATCATGACAATTTTTACAACAATATCGGCATGCTGATACATGCCCCAAACGGAAAGATCCGTCTGCATAAGATCATTGGCTACCACGTGTGCGACTCCATATAACCGTTTAACAACCTGCAATATCACCGATCATACCAAATCACAGCTTAATTGATAGTGGTTATCATTAGTATTTACATCCTGAAGTGCCTGCCCCCCCACGGGAGGCCTCTGCCGCCGTCATTATGCTGTCATCAGAACCCCTTATTCTGTGACAGGAAACGATCAGGTGAATTTTTCTCGTGATCACTGGCCCGGGCACCTTTTCATGTTAACGTGTCACTCAGGGTTATACTGGCAGAGCAGAGAAAAATGACTAATAACACTTCAGATAAAAAGCTGGAAACGACACTGATCAGCGCAGGCAGAGGCAAACGCTATACCGCAGGCGCGGTAAACAGCGTCATTCAGCGGGCATCATCGCTGGTTTTTGAGACTGTTGCCGAAAAAAAACGAGCGACGGCGGGCCGCACACAAGGTGAGCTTTTTTACGGGCGTCGCGGCACCCTGACTCACTTTGCACTTCAGGAAGCGATGTGTGAGCTGGAAAATGGTGCAGGGTGTGCCCTTTATCCTTGTGGCGCTGCCGCCGTGACCAACGCCATTCTGGCGTTCGCTGAAAGCGGCGACCACGTTCTGATGTGCGGTTCCGTGTATGAACCCACCCGCGACTTCTGTAACACTATCCTGCGTAAGCTTAACGTCGCCACCACCTACTTTCCTCATACCTCCGGCAGTGAAATTGAGCAATGGGTCCAGCCGAACACCCGTATCGTTTTCCTTGAATCTCCGGCCTCCATCACTATGGAAGTGCAGGATATTCCGGCCATTGTGGCCGCAGTCCGCAGGAAAGCTCCGGACGCCATTATTATGATGGATAATACCTGGGCGGCCGGTGTACTGTTTAATGCACTGGATTTCGGAATTGATATCTCAATCCAGGCAGGCACTAAATACCTGATAGGTCACTCCGACGGGATGATCGGTACAGCGGTAGCAAATGAGCGCTGTTACCCGACCCTGCGTGAAAATTCTTATCTGATGGGGCAGATGGTGGATGCAGATACGGCCTATATGACCTCACGGGGCCTGCGTACCCTGTCCGTCCGTCTGCGACAGCATGAAGAAAGTAGTCTGAAAGTCGCCGAATGGCTGGCAGAACGTGAAGAAGTCTGGCGTGTCAATCATCCGGCGCTGGCGCAGTCACCGGGCCACCGCTTCTGGAAACGCGATTTCACCGGCAGCAGCGGTCTGTTCTCATTTGTATTACGGGAACAACTCTCTCAAGAAGCGCTGGCCGATTTCCTGGATAATTTCAGCCACTTCAGCATGGCCTATTCATGGGGCGGATTTGAATCGCTGATCCTCACTAACCAGCCGAAAGAAATTGCAGCCATCCGTCCTCAGGGAGAAGCACTGTTGCCCGGCACTCTGGTACGTCTGCATATCGGGCTGGAGAATGTCGATGACCTGATTGCCGACCTGGCGGCGGGTTTTGAACGTCTGGCACGTCATCGGGGATAATGCACTGGCCTGCAAACAAATGAGAGGGTGATGCGGCTTTAACCGCCCTGACGGGCAGTTATTGCGGCGGCTCTGCGGTAATGATTTTATAACGAGACGACTGATGAGTGCTTTAAATGAGGTAGTCCTGGCTCTCTGGCATCAGGATTTTGCCGTTCTTGCGGATCCTCAGAGTGTATGGATTGTCTATGCGGTAATGTTTACCCTGCTGTTTCTGGAAAACGGCTTATTGCCTGCAGCCTTCCTGCCAGGTGACAGCTTACTGTTACTGGCCGGCGCTCTGATTGCCAGAGGCGTGATGCACTTTATTCCTGCGCTGGTGCTCCTCACCACAGCAGCCAGCCTGGGATGCTGGATGGGGTATCTTCAGGGGCGATGGCTCGGGAATTCCCCGCTGGTGCAGGGCTGGCTGAAACATCTGCCGCCCCGTTATCATCAGCGGGCCGGGGAGATGTTTCAGCAGCATGGCCTTGCGGCACTGCTGATTGGCCGTTTTCTGGCCTTTGTCCGCACCCTGCTGCCGACCATGGCGGGCATTTCGGGACTGAGCAATACCCGATTTCAGGTGTTTAACTGGCTGAGTGGCCTGCTGTGGGTGGTGATCCTGGTGACTCTCGGCTACGGGATCAGTCATGTGCCGCTGATCCGGCGACATGAAGACCAGGTGATGACCGTCCTGATGTTAATCCCGCTACTGCTACTGGTCAGTGGCCTTCTCGGGTCACTGATCCTTATCCTGAAAAAACGCTATCACAACGCCGGATAACTTCCCGGTATCGCTGTTGATTGAGGGCCTGTTCGGTACAGGCAGGCCCCCTTTTCCTCCGGCCCGCAACATCATACCCGGTATTATCTGAGAGTGACCGCCCTGCCCGGTAAAGACGGCAATAACAAGCTACACTCAACCCCGTGCCACCGTAATCATGCAATACCCAAATACCACGGAGGAGAACAGTATGTCCGGACAACCCTTTGTCAGACTCAATGACGATTGTCTTATGCCTCAACTGGGATTAGGCGTCTGGCAAGCCAGCATTGAACAGACGCGCCATGCCGTTATCCATGCCCTGAAGACAGGATACCGCTCTATCGATACCGCATCCGTCTATCAGAACGAAGAAGGTGTCGGTCAGGCTCTGCAGCAGAGTGACCTGCCCCGGGAAGATCTGTTTATTACCACCAAACTCTGGAATTCAGATCAGTTACAGGCCCGCGAGGCACTGGAAACCAGCCTGCAAAAGCTGCAACTTTCTTATGTGGATCTCTACCTTATCCACTGGCCCTGTCCGCAGAATGACAATTTTGTTGATGCCTGGAAACAACTGATTGAGTTACAGAAGCAAGGGCTGACGCGCAGTATCGGTGTCTGTAATTTTCAGCAGGCCCACCTGGAACAGCTTATCCGCGAAACCGGTGTGACCCCGGCGATTAATCAGATTGAGCTGCATCCCCTGTTCCAGCAACGTCCGTTGCATGCCTGGAATGATTTGCATCATATTCGCACAGAATCATGGAGCCCGCTGGCACAAGGCGGTGAAGGTGTCTTTGACCAACCGCTGATCCTTCGCCTGGCTCAAAAATACGGAAAATCGCCAGCACAGATTGTTATCCGCTGGCATATTGATAGCGGGCTGGTCGTGATCCCCAAATCAGTGACCCCGAAACGGATCGATGAGAACTTTGACGTCTTCGATTTCAGTCTGGATAAAAGTGAGCTGAGCGAGCTGGCTGCGCTGGATGCAGGAAAACGCCTGGGTCCGGAACCCGAGAGTTTTAATAAAGTGTAATACGCTGACCGGCGGCTATCCCGCCGGTCATTTCAGGAAGCATCAGGATCAGTTAATCGCCTGCTGAACCATAAGCTGACCGGCCACGCCGCGGTCAGCCAGTTCAAGATTCTGGCTGTAATAAACAAACGGAAAATGCTCAGAGGAACTGTGCGGGAAAGTGACCAGTAATTCCACGGTACCGTCCACCCAGACCGTATCTTTCCAGCCCCGATCTTCTGCCATCGGCGGCGCACCGTTAATACTGCTGATAAGAAATACCGCGCCCTGAATATGGAAAGGTTGCGGATGATTAGCCTGCACCGTCCAGCGTTCAGTCGTTCCCTGAGTCACCACCGTATCAATACGCATCATATCCCAGGCACTACCATTGATGCCGGGCGGAGAATCATCCAGACGGATCTGGCGGCTGCCGGTGACGCTACTCTGCTGAGCCGGACCGTTCAGTTGTGTCGGCAAATCATTAGTCACCAGAGGCAATAAACCGGTCGGACGCAATGTCAGCACCAGCGTCGAGGTCAGAATAGAGGATGGCTGGAAGATACCCTTGATACGTTCAACAAAGGTCGCCGCGGTACCGGCAGTGATTGAAACATCATTGCCTTGCGAAAGATCGACCAGCACTTCCCGGCGTTCCCCCGGGGCCAGCGCCAATTGCTGTACCATGACCGGCGCGGGCAGAAAGCCCTGATCACCCGCAATCACGGTAAAAGGCCGGTTATCACTGAGTTGCAGCTGATAACGACGGGCATTGGAAGCATTCAGCAGACGTAACCTGACCCAGCCGCGCGATACATTCACATAGGGCTTCTGCACGCCGTTCACCAACAGAACATCGCCGTAAAAGCCTTCTTTCGCGTGACTGTCGTATTCCGGTGACCCGAAATTATCCAGTCGTTTGTCCTGAATGATCAGCGGAAAATCATCAAGACCATAATGTTTGGGTAATGCCAGAGATTTACTGTTGTCATCTTCAATCAGCCACATGCCCGCCAGGCCATTGTATACATGGGGAGCCATAAGATGTGGCGTATCGGCATGATACCAACAGGTCGCCGCAGGCTGGCGGACCGGCAGTACCGGTGCCCAGTCAACGTTCGGCGAAATCTGCCGGGGAGCCCCGCCATTCAACGCGCCAGGTACCTGTAATCCACTGATCGTCATAGAAACCGCCTCCTGCAAGCGGTTACTGTAAATCAGCTTAACATCATCACCATTTTTTACTCGTACGGTCGGCCCCAGATAACGGCCGTTAAAGCCCCATACCGGCGCTTTATTCCCGCCACTGAAGGCCCAGTGACTCGACTGAAGGGTAAGAAATAGTGGTTGTCCGCGCCGGGATTCCAGCAAAGGCGGTACCGGTAAGGGATTCTCTCCGCGTTCCTCGGCCTGTGCTACCTGCGGTAATAATGTCGTACCCGCGACGGCTGCAGCGGATAACTGAAGGAACTGACGCCTGCTAAAAGACATAATGCTTCTGACCTTATACTTATTAACGCCCCACGACAAACGACCCACATTTTTTCTGACCACTTCAGCCAGCGGTCAGATTATCTTTTTTCTTCCTGACTACGACGGGCAACCTCTGCATTCAGCTCTTCCAGTCTTGCCGCCATTAATTCACGGCAGTGAGTCGCCAGCTTCCTGGCGGACTGACCTTCAAACTGTTTGATATCGACAGGTGGCAGCATTTCAACAATCACCAGACCATTATTCCAGCGATTAAACTTAATTTTATCATGGGTATCTGAAACAACCACCGGGATGACCGGAACGCCGGCGGCGATAGCAGCATGAAATGCCCCGGTTTTGAACGGCAGCAGACCACGGCCACGGCTACGGGTTCCTTCCGGGAACATCCAGAAAGAGATCTCTTTTTTCTTAAATTGTTCGACCACATCACTGATGGTGTCGTGGGCTTTACTTTTATTATTGCGATCGATCAGCAAATTACCGGTCAGCCAGTAAAGCGGTCCGAAAAAAGGGACCCATACCAGGCTTTTTTTGCCGACGGTAACTGTCGGCGGCTGGACCATATTGGCCGCGGTGATCATGTCATAATTATTCTGGTGGTTAGCAATATAGATAGCATTACCGATTTTTTCAGCCCCTTCCGGTTTTCGGGACTCGATCCGCAGACCAAAAATATTGTGCAGCCAGCCAAACGCATGGGCAAAAGTCGCCACATGGCGAGGGTTGCGGGGAGAGAAGCAACACCACAGACATCCGCCTACACAGACGATAACCGAATAAACAAAAACGAAAAGGGCGCGCAGAACTAACAGCATAACAACCTCTTAATAGTGGCCTGCTCCGGAGCATCCTGAAGACAGGCCTGAATATCACAACGCTGGCCGTAGGTCATCGCTGTGGTTACCCTGATATACTTTTCAGCCGGCAAGTATAACGTTTTTTTTTCAGTTCGCAGAATCTGCCGGCAGAAATATCAATCGGTTAATTCTCAGAAGACTCGCTGTCATCCTTAGTCCAGGCCTCTGCCCGTGACGGCGCATCCACTTCCACCCGATCAATCCGTTGTAACCCGCGAGGTAACAGCGTACCGCGACGACCACGTTCGGTTCTGAATTTTTGTAAATCCTCTTCACGCAGAGTCAGTTTGCGTTTACCGACATGTAACGTCACCACACTTCCTGGCGGCAGCAGGAGTAACCAGGCCAGAGTATCTTTCCCTTCGGCCGCTTCAGCCGCCGGGATAGAGATAATTTTATTGCCCTTACCTTTAGACAATGCTGGCAGATCAGTCACCGGGAACATCAGCATCCGTCCTGCCGCAGAAATCGCCAGCAGCATATCATCATCATGATGGACGGCCAGAGGGGTCATTACTTTGCCATTGGCCGGCAGAGAGAGTAAGGCTTTACCGGCACGGTTACGCGACTGCAGGTCACTGAAGGTACAGATAAAGCCATAACCGGCATCCGAGGCCATCAGTAAACGCTGATCGTCAGCCTCCATCAGTACGTGTTCCATGGTCGCCCCCGGCGGCAACGTCAGTTTCCCGGTGAGGGGTTCTCCCTGACCTCGCGCGGAAGGTAAGGTGTTCGGGTCAAGGGTATAGCTTCGTCCGCTGGAATCGATAAAGGAGACAGGGAGATTACTTTTACCCCGCGCGGAAGCCAGGTAACTGTCACCGGATTTATAATTCAGCCCGGCCGGATCAATATCATGACCTTTTGCACTTCTGACCCACCCCATCCGGGAGAGGACAATAGTCACCGGCTCTGAAGGCACCAGGTCGGTCTCGCTGATAGCCTTCGCTTCAGAACGTTCACACAACGGAGAGCGACGATCATCGCCATAGGTTTTACTGTCGGCCTGGAGTTCTTTTTTCAGTAACGTATTCATCTTACGTTCTGACGCCAGTAAGGCCTGGAGCTCATCACGCTCTTTCTCCAGCGCTTCCTGCTCTCCACGAATTTTTATCTCTTCGAGTTTTGCCAGGTGGCGTAACTTTAACTCGAGAATGGCTTCTGCCTGAATATCATTCAGCTCAAAACGCGACATCAGTACCGGTTTGGGGGCATCTTCTGTACGGATAATATCGATCACTTCGTCGATATTCAGGAACGCAACCAGTAAACCGGCCAGAATATTTAACCGGCGCAGGATTTTATCCAGCCGGAAGTTCAGACGTTTACGGACGGTTTCACGACGGTAAACCAGCCATTCACTCAGGATTTCCCGCAGATCTTTCACCGCCGGACGGTTGTCCAGGCCTATCATATTGAGGTTAATACGATAACTTTTTTCAAGATCCGTGGTGGCGAACAGATGGTTCATCACCTGCTCTGCATCGATACGGTTAGAACGAGGGACAACCACCAGCCGGGTCGGATTTTCATGATCTGACTCATCACGTAAATCCTCCACCATCGGCAGCTTCTTATTACGCATCTGTGTCGCAATCTGTTCCAGCACCCGGGCCCCGGATACCTGATGAGGCAGCGCAGAGATAATGATTTCGCCGTCTTCTTTTTTCCAGACAGCGCGTTGTCTGACGCTACCGCGTCCGTTGGCATAAATTTTACGGATCTCGCTGCGCGGGGTAATAATTTCCGCATCGGTCGGGAAATCCGGGCCCTGAACAATGTCCAGCAGCTCATCCAGCGTTGTGGAGGGGCGTTCAATCAGTGCAATAGCGGCATTCGCAACTTCACGCAGGTTATGTGGCGGAATATCAGTGGCCATACCCACCGCGATACCGGTCGTCCCGTTCAGCAGAATATTCGGTAACCGGGCGGGCAGCATTTTCGGCTCTTCCAGCGTACCGTCAAAGTTAGGGACATAGTCGACCGTCCCCTGCCCCAGTTCACTGAGCAGGATTTCAGCATATTTCGATAAGCGTGATTCGGTATAACGCATGGCTGCAAATGACTTAGGATCATCCGGTGCCCCCCAGTTCCCCTGACCGTCCACCAGCGGATAACGGTAGGAAAACGGCTGTGCCATCAGCACCATCGCTTCATAACAGGCACTGTCACCGTGCGGATGATATTTACCTAAAACATCCCCGACTGTACGCGCTGATTTTTTAAATTTTGCACTGGCATTTAACCCCAGCTCAGACATTGCATAGATGATACGTCGCTGAACAGGCTTCAGTCCGTCACCGATATAGGGCAGTGCCCTGTCCATGATGACGTACATGGAGTAGTTCAGGTACGCGTTTTCCGTAAATTTATGCAATGCGAGACGTTCAGTTCCGTCCCGGGTCATGTCGCTCATCTTAATCAATCCTCACTTCGCGGCCAGCCAGACACCAGTCTTTGGCGGTTATCTGGCGGGGATAGTACATTATTCACAGGGCTTAGTCACAGGGACGAAGAGGACGCAGCACCGGAAGATTTTTTATGACCAACCGGTGAGTGGCTGAAAATAGCGTGACCAACACCGCCTGCCCCGCCGGTATGCTCTCGCGGTATCTCCGACCTGAGAGCGATACCCGGCCGATGACGATGCTTGTTCTGCCTTTTTATTTCCCGGACGGGGGATAATGATACGCTCAGTCCCTCCGCCATACTCAGATCCGTCACCCGTTCCGCGATCCCCGGGTCAATATTATCGCTGTCAGTGTCGCTGACTGCAGAAAATAACGGGTGTTTTCCCGGCAACCGCTCCCGGCCTGCACAATGTACTCAGCCCCGGCCATTCCCGATGTTCAAAAAAGTGGCCTTCCTGCCCGTATGTTTTCTTCCCGGGCCCCGGTCAGAGATCACAGCCTGCAACGGCTATCTGATACCCCGGGCACTGAGCGATTATTGCATCGGCAGCAACATTCTTCTGCTCACTGCAGGTTTTTTTTACTCATCTTCAGAGATCATAATGCGTAAAAATACTTAATGAGGAAACAGCGATGAGCCAGATACTGATTATTGATGGAGGGACCACTTTCGGTCACTCCGCCGGACGATTAAACCACACCCTGAGTGAAGAAGGTGCCGCAGAACTTCGCAGTCTTGGGCATCAGGTCTCCGTCACGCGTATCGATCAGGGCTACGATATCGAGGCAGAGATCGATAAATTCGTCAGCCATGATGTGGTCATTTTCCAGATGCCGGGTTGGTGGATGGGTGAACCCTGGACCGTTAAAAAATATATCGATGAAGTTTTTACCTATGGTCATGGCCGTTTGTATGCCAGTGACGGACGCAGCCGCGAAGACAGCACCAAAAAATACGGTTCAGGGGGCCTGCTGCAGGGTAAAAAATATATGTTATCTCTGACATGGAATGCTCCGCTGGAAGCCTTTACCGATCCGCAGCAGTTCTTTGAAGGTGTCGGGGTCGATGGCGTGTATCTGCATTCCCATAAAGCCTGTCAGTTCCTGGGTATGAGCCCGTTACCGACCTTTATCTGCAATGATGTGATTAAAGATCCGCAAGTGCCGTTCTATATCTCGCAATATCAGCAGCACTTACAGAAAGTATTTAACTGACCACTACCGGTTCACTAACAGACCGTGCTGATGCACGGTCTGTTGCAGATAATCAAGAAAGCAGCGTACCCGTGCCGTCAGAGAGGTATTCCGGTAATACACGGCATGCACCGGAAGCTGCATCGGGTGCAGAACCTGTTCCAGTACCGGTACCAGCAGCCCCTGACGCAGTGCAGATGCAGAAGCAAAATCAGAGAGCCTGGCGATACCTTGCCCGGCAATGGCAAGCTGCAGGATAGTTTCCCCGCTTGAAGCCCGTAACGTGGGAGTGACCTGTAAAAGTTCATTCTGCGCATTCATCACCGGCCAGTGATTGTGTACCGCCGGCTGGGAAAATCCCAGTGTCCGGTGCTGACTGAGTTCATCACTGTGACGCGGCGTACCATAGCGGCGGAGATAGTCCGGGCTGGCAAATAAACGTAACGGGCTGTACCCCAGCAACCGTGCATGGATCCCTGAGTCCTGCAATACCCCCATCCGGATAGCGATATCCGTTTGCTGCTCAAGCAGATCAATAGGTAAATCGTCAGTGGCCAGTTCAGGTTCAATCTGCGGGTATTGTTCAATAAATCCGCCAATAAACGGCACAATGACATGCTGCATAAATGAAGGGGCGGTGTTGATGCGTAATCTGCCTGCCGGGGTTTCCCGGCGGATCGCCAGCTCATCTTCGGCAGACGCCATGGCAGCCAGAATTTCCCGGGCTCGCTGCAGAAATAATGTTCCTTCCGGCGTCAGTGCCATTCTGCGGGTAGTACGCAACATCAGGGCGGTTTCAAGTTTACGTTCCAGGCGGCTCAGTGTTCTGCTGACTGTCGACGATGTCATATCCAACTGTGAGGCGGCGGCCGTGATGGAGCCACTGTCCACGACAGCTATCCAGATCCGCATATCCTCAAGAGTAACTTTCATCAATTATTTTCCCGGCAGGTTCCCAGCCTTATCACCGGCCGGAGAGACCTGACAGGCTGCCATTGTGACTTATTGTGCCGAGTTTGCCATCAGCAGGCCCGCGATGACCAGAGAGCCCGCACAATATACCTGCTAAATGCTTCCCTTTACTCCCCGCCGGTAGGTCGGATTTTTCCTTCCATCACATAAAAATCCCCGGTCATAGTGGTGTAATAAGCATAAGAAATACCGGTTTTAAAATTATCGCAATGCACGACGGTATTATTATCTGACTCCTGCCAGCTCAGCAGAAAGCTGCCATCCGCCAGTTCACGCCACTGGAAAGGAATTTCCATCACGGTCCCGGTTAAGTCGCCCGATAAAAACTCCACACGAATAAGATCGTTCTCGGCATGATAACTGTTAATAATCTGCAGACCATTATCCATCGTTAAGGTAAAACTCTGGCCTGAATGAGGGAAAAGTGTTGCCATTGCTATTCTCCGTTAATCATTAGGGTTATCGGACTGCGTAACTGATATTACGTCGCTGTCGTCCGGGATCACAGGACATCATGATTTAAGATCTTCCTGTCTACCGGGTCATCATATCTTCTGTCTGCGAAGTGTTTAACTTACAATCCGGATACAGTGAATGGAATATTATTCCGTAATCAGACCCGGAGCGTACATGTATTCTGTGAAGGATTTATCTGTTTTTATTCAGGCAGCGAACAGCCAGAGCTTTGCCAAAGCGGCCAGTGCACTCGGTATGACGCCTTCCGCCGTGGGCAAAGTGATTCAGAAAATTGAACACCGTCATAATATTCTGCTGTTCCGGCGCAGTACCCGGCATATTTCTCTGACGGAGGAAGGTGAACTTCTTTTACATTATGCCACGACTATCGTCAGTGAATTTGATAATGCCATAAGTGCCTTCAGTGATCTTAAACAGAATTACCGGGGAAAACTGAAAATCAGCGTACCGAATATCGATGGTCTGTTCAGCCGACTGCTGGCAAAATTTATGCAGGCCTGGCCTCAGACTGAGCTCGACGTCGATGTCAGTGATGATCACAGCGATATTATTAAAGATGGCTTTGATGCGGTGATACGTTTTGGCGAAAGTCATGATTCGCGATTATATGCCAGAAGTATCGGCACATTATCCATGGCTGTTTTCCATTCCCCGGCCTACGCGCCTGCAGAAAAGCTGAATGCGAATCGTTTTCTGTTTTACCGTTATCCTTCCACTGGCCGGATTGAACGATGGGATGGCGCGATCCCGTTCGACCCGCGGGAAGTCAGACAGGCATCCGCGTTCAACTCGGTGCCGCTCATCCATCAGTTATGCCTTGCGGGGGCCGGACTTGCGTATCTGCCCGAATATATTTGCCGGGAAGCCGTCGCGGAAGGAAAACTTATCCGTTTAGCCGGCAGTGAAACATCCACCCGCACGGTAAATATTGTCTGGCCGGATAACCGTCATACAGGACCTAAGTTACGTGCCTTTATCGATTTCTTTGCCCGTGAATTTCCGTCCTGCTAGCGTATCCGACAAAACTCACAGCAGCCCCGGAAAGACAGACAATCCCTGAGAAAAAATAGCCGGAGCGGTGATCGCAGACTGTCCCTGGCTCGCCATCAGGACAATAATTGTTTAACAGAATCCGGATACGCAGAACCAAATTCTGTATTTATCAGAACGGCTGACGCTCACGTGACACTGACGTCAAAAAATGGTTTCTATACGTTTTATCGCCATGGTTTGTCTGAAATTAATGAATACATCTCGTCAGGGAGTTTATCTGGTACTGCTGGCCGCGACACTGTGGGGAAGCTCCGGGGTCAGTGCCCAGTATCTTTTCCGGTCTTATGCTCTGAGCCCCGGCGCTGTCACCATGATCCGGCTACTGTTTTCCGGTCTGATCCTGACAGCACTCGGTCTGCTACAGGGCAGCCAGCCGGGGAAAATGTTTCGTGAAAGGTCGACGGTGATCAGGCTGATTATTTTCAGTGTGTTCGGGACGCTGATGATACAGCTCTCCTTCCTGATCACTATAGAGAAGACCAACGCCGCGACCGCGACCGTATTACAGTTTCTGGCCCCTGTCGTGCTGGTCCTGTACACCGTCGTTACCCGCCGGAAATTGCCGGGAATGATGATTTGTATTGCTGTACTGGCCTCACTGGCAGGAACATTATTAATGGCAACAAAGGGCCATCTGACATCCTTACAGCTTTCTGCTTCAGGTCTGATTTGGGGATTGATCTCCGCCTGCGCGGCGGCATTTAACGCCGGGTATTCCTCAGAATTAATACGCCGGTTCGGCACATTGTCTGTCACGGGGATAAGTATGCTGATTGCCGGTGTCGCCCTGGTACCGTTTTATCTGCCGGGTCTGGACCTGCGTATGCTGGGCATTTCCGGCGGATTGGCTCTGGGTTATCTGATCCTGATAGGGACCGCGCTGACTTTCAGTCTGTTTCTGAAGGGGGCTTATCTGACCGGAAGCCAGAATGCCAGTATTCTGAGCTGTGCGGAGCCATTGAGCAGTGCTTTCCTGTCGGTCATACTGCTGGGCGTTCCTTTTGGCTTGCCCGAATGGACAGGCTCTCTGCTCATTCTTTTCTCCGTCGTGCTTATCTCTCTGGCGCCGGATCCCAACCGCTCAGCACGACGATTAACCGAACTGTAATCGCCACAGATAACGGGGGATTTCACCGCAGTTTAACGCCAGGCAGACACCTGCCTGCCTGGCCGGGACTCAGACTTCGATATCCGCTTTATCACCCCGTTCCTGCAACCAGTTACGACGGTCTTCAGAACGTTTTTTCGCCAGCAGCATATCCATGATTTTCAGGGTTTCATCCCGATCATTCTCATCAACAGACAGCTGAACCAGTCGACGGGTGTTAGGATCCAGTGTCGTTTCACGCAGTTGCATCGGGTTCATCTCACCTAACCCTTTGAAGCGCTGAACATTCACTTTCCCTTTCTTGCGTTTCAGTTGCTCCAGAACACCGGCTTTTTCGTCTTCATCCAGGGCATAGTAAACTTCTTTCCCTAAATCAATACGGTACAATGGCGGCATCGCGACATAAACATGGCCGCCCCGGACCAGTGCCGGAAAGTGACGGACGAATAAGGCACACAGTAAGGTGGCAATATGCAGTCCGTCGGAGTCCGCATCCGCAAGGATACAAATTTTTCCATAGCGCAGCAGGCTCAAATCTTCGCTGTCCGGATCCATACCAATCGCCACAGAAATATCATGAACTTCCTGTGAGGCCAGCACTTCATCGGAAGAGACTTCCCAGGTATTCAGGATCTTCCCTTTCAGCGGCATAATCGCCTGATATTCGCGATCCCGGGCCTGTTTAGCGGACCCCCCCGCGGAATCCCCTTCCACCAGAAACAGTTCGGTTTTGTTCAGATCCTGGGCCGTACAATCTGCAAGCTTGCCTGGCAGCGCCGGGCCGCTGGTGATTTTTTTACGCACCACTTTTTTGGCAGCACGCATACGGCGCTGGGCACTACTGATGGCCATTTCTGCCAGTTGTTCCGCCTGCTGAACATTCTGGTTCAGCCACAGGCTGAAGGCATCTTTAACAATTGCCGAAACAAAGGCCGCTGACTGGCGCGAAGAAAGACGTTCTTTTGTCTGACCGGCAAACTGCGGGTCCTGCATTTTGACCGATAACACATAGGCACAGCGATCCCAGATATCTTCGGCGGACAGTTTGACACCCCGCGGCAGAATATTGCGGTACTCACAGAAGTTACGCATCGCATCCAGCAACCCCTGACGCAATCCGTTAACGTGCGTGCCTCCCTGCATTGTCGGGATCAGGTTAACGTAACTTTCGGTCAGTAACTCTCCGCCTTCCGGTAACCAGAGCAATGCCCAGTCCACGGCTTCCGTATCGCCGGAAAAAGTCCCGACAAACGGTTGTTCCGGCAAGGTGATCAGGCCATCAACGGCCTCTTTCAGATAGTCTGTCAGGCCGTCTTCATAGCGCCAGCGCTGCTCGGTATTCGCCGCTTTATCCCGAAAAATAATCTCCACGCCGGGGCAGAGAACCGCTTTTGCTTTCAGTAAATGGGTTAGCCGGGTGACGGAAAAGCGCGGGCTGTCAAAAAATGACGCATCCGGCCAGAAGTGAACCCGTGTCCCGCTGTTACGGCGGCCGACGGTGCCAACCACCTGTAAATCTTCAACTTTCTCACCGTTTTCAAAGGCCATTGCGAAGACTTCACCGTTACGGCGAACTGAAACTTCAACACGGGTCGATAGCGCATTCACAACCGATATACCTACCCCGTGTAAGCCGCCCGAAAACTGGTAGTTTTTATTAGAGAACTTACCCCCGGCATGTAAGCGACAGAAAATTAATTCAATCGCCGGCACCCCTTCTTCCGGGTGGATATCGACCGGCATTCCCCGGCCATCATCAATCACTTCCAGCGACTGATCCGCATGCAAAATCACTTCAACACGTTTTGCATGCCCGGCCAGCGCTTCATCGATACTGTTATCAATGACTTCCTGGCCAAGATGGTTAGGACGCGCAGTATCCGTATACATGCCTGGTCGCCGACGGACAGGCTCAAGCCCGGTCAGTACCTCAATAGCATCCGCGTTATAACTTGATTGGGTCATTGTTCTCTTTTCGTTTTTTCTGAATTAGGTTGGTTCGCGCTGCATGGTCAGTCGCAGGCTAATCCCAGGAAATCAATCAACTGTGGAAAATAGCGTTCAAAACCGCGGAAGGCATGGTCTCCCCCTTCCTCGACTGTCTGGCGGCAGGCTGAGTAACAGGTCAGCGCCTGCCGGTAATCAAGCACTTCATCGCCGGTCTGTAATAACAGCCATAAAAGATCCGGTGCAACCAGGGGGTCGACCTGCATTGCCTTCAGGTCATGGATATGGCGAGACTCTAACACATATTCCCGGCCCGTGTACGGGTTCCGGTTATCGCCAAGATAGTGTTGCAGCAGTTCAAAAGGCCGGGTCGCAGGGTTTATCACCACCGCAGGCAGCATAAAACGCTGTGACAGCCAGGTGGCATAATACCCGCCGAGAGACGACCCCACAATGCCCGCAGGCTCTCCGGCAAATTCCGGGACCAGTGCATCCAGCATCCTGGCGGCGTCATCGGGATAATCCGGTAACTGTGGCGTGATCATGGTGACTTGCGGGTAATGTTGTTGCACCCATTGCTGTAGCAGGGTGGCTTTCACAGAACGGGGGGAACTGTTAAAACCATGCAGATAAAGCAAAACAGACATGGATTAATATCCTTCAGATTCCAGATCGGGCAGGAAATCGGTCGTGTTGAGACGACAAACGGCAGTCTCTATTTCTCCGCCCGGTTTCAGAGTTAACCAGCGCCAGCCCGGTGGCAGGGCATCAATAGTAAAACCGCTGCAATGGGGTTTAAACTGGACACAGGTGGAAGGCGAAGAGAGTACCCGACGGCCCTGCCAATCCTCATCCATTTCCTGGTGGATATGCCCGCAAATCAGCGCCCTGACACGGGGATAGCCCTGCAGTACGGCATCCAGCTGGTGAGAATTACGCAGGCTATGCTGGTCCAGCCAGCGGCATCCGGAAGGTACCGGATGATGATGCAGCAGGATGATCGTATCACGTTCCGGTGAGCGGGAAAGTGTCGTTTCAAGCCATTCCAGCTGAAAGTCACACAGCATGCCATGGGGGACACCATACACCTGACTGTCCAGCAGCAACATCTGCCAGTCATCACCCAGCAGTACATGCCTGCACTGACTGATACCGGCACTGGCCAGCGTATCATACATGGCTGGCTGAAAATCATGGTTCCCCGGTAACCAGACACAGGGGGCGGGGAGACGGGAAATACCTTCCGCAAAATTCCGGTATGCCTGTACCGAATGGTCCTGAGCCAGATCACCGGTAGCGATGATCAAATCAAAATGATCCTGTTGCTCAAGGATAGCATCTAACACCGCCTGGAAGCCTGCCCAGGTATTCACGCCCAGCAGAGATTCGTGCCTGCCCTGAAACAGATGGGTATCTGTTAATTGCAGCACACGTATCTGTGCATTGTCGGCGATCCGGGGGGTTAGCACACTATCCAAGAGATATCCTTTGTGAGCACACGATTATCGGGAAAGGGCCCGGGGTTAACACATCGCTTCGGCCATCGTACCTTGCAGCAGGCAGTAACGGAGCCATTCGGCCAGGAACTGATTAATCTGATGTTTTTCATCACGCTGATGCAATTTGTTATTCGGATAATCATAGCGCGCTTTAAAACGATAGATCTGTTGTGTTGAACACACTTCCGCAACACGTGCATCATGATAAAGCCTGACAGACATCGCAGGCAGACTCCAGTAGCTGACGGCAGGCGCGGTCTGACAAAGATTAATGCGGGTGGTGTAGCGCGTGGATTCTTCAATAGTCAGGCGATAACGTGCACTGTTAATCTGATACGTTATGCTCTCCCCTTCCCGCTCCTCCCGGGGCAACAGCCGGCGCAGTTGCGCATAGTTCGTCTCGTTAAGACGCATCATTTCAGGGAAATCGGGAGTGTAGCGTTGTGTCATGTGGCCTTCCATTCTTCTTTCAGTCGTCTGTGATGCAGCTCAAGCCACTGCAGGGCAATCACTGTGGCTGCATTATCGATAATCCCCTTTTCTACCCATTGATAAGCCTGCTCCCTGCTCACCACCCTGACGAGAATATCCTCGTTTTCCTCTGCCAGCCCGTGAGTTCCTTGAGCCTTCGAAGCATCAGCCTCTCCGGCCAGCACAGTGATCCGCTCACTGCTCCCGCCGGGGCTCGACAAATAATTGATCACAGGTTTCAGCCGGCCCAGGGTTAAACCGGTTTCTTCTTTTGCCTCGCGCCGTGCCACCTGCTCATCAGATTCATCCTTACCTATCATACCCGCCACTATCTCAAGGAGCCACGGGGTTTCACTGGTATCATAGGCCGGGATCCGTATCTGTTCTATCAGCACAACCTGGTCACGGATAGGGTCATAAGGCAGCACCGCGACGGCGTGTCCCCGCTCCAGAACTTCACGTTCAATCACCGGGCTCATCCCGCCGGAAAATAAACGATGCCGAAAACGGTAGCTAATCAAAGAAAAAAAACCTTTATACCGGCTTTCCCGTGTCATAATTTCTACATCGTGATGCCCGAAAGTCAGGGGCGATTTTTTTATCTCCGCCATAGCGTTACTCCTGATAACCTATAATGACAACCCGGTATAACGTTATATACTGCAAATGTTACACCCCGTTGCAGGTACATATTTGGCCCTTATTTCGCGCTATCCAACCCGGATGGCACGTTAAGCCAACTTAACATGCCATCTTACTCTGATAGAATCGCTGATTATTTTTTGGCACCCGATAGCACTATTTATGCAATTTCGCTGCAATACAAGGAATGCAAATGAAAAAATTGCTCCCCATTATTATTGGCATGAGCCTTGCCGGCTTCACACAGCTTAGCCAGGCAGAAGATCTTCTCCAGGTTTACCAGCAAGCCCGTACCTCTAACCCTGACTTGCGCAGTGCTGCTGCCGATCGTGATGCCGCATTCGAAAAAATCAATGAATCACGCAGCCCTCTGTTACCTCAGTTAGGTCTGGGTGGCGATTACACTTTCAACAGTGGCTATCGTGATAACAGCGGTGTTCGCTCCAACACCGGCAGTGCCTCATTACAGCTGACACAGACTATTTTTGATATGTCTAAATGGCGTGCGCTGACGTTACAGGAAAAAACCGCCGGTATTCAGGATGTTACTTATCAGGTTGCACAACAGGATCTGATCCTGAATACGGCAACAGCCTATTTCAATGTGTTAAAGGCTATTGATACGCTTTCTTATACTGAAGCGCAGAAACAATCCATTTATCGCGAATTGGATCAAACAACTCAGCGTTTCAATGTCGGCCTGGTCGCGATTACTGATGTACAGAACGCCCGTGCACAATATGACAGTGTATTAGCGAATGAAGTCACTGCCCGTAATAATCTTGATAATATGGTTGAAGCCTTACGTCAGGTCACAGGGAATGACTATTACTCGCTGGCCTCGCTGGATATGTCCCGTTTCCGGACCGAGAAACCGGAAGCCGTGAATGCATTGCTGAAACAAGCGGATAATCACAACCTGACCTTATTGTCGGCGCGCTTATCGCAGGATCTGGCCCGTGAACAGATTAAATATGCTGAAACCGGTCATATGCCTACGCTGGGCCTGACGGCATCTACCGGAATGTCTAACAGTAAGTATGATGGCTACCGTGCACATACCACGTCGTCCACTCAGGACTCGATTGCCGGAACAACTCAGGTCGGCCTCAGCCTTTCTATTCCGTTGTACAGCGGCGGTGCCGTCTCCTCAGAAGTGAAGCAGGCAGAATACAGCTTTGTCAGCGCCAGCGAAAAACTGGAAAGTGCACATCGCTCCGCGGTCCAGACCGTACGTTCCTCGTTTAATAACGTGAATGCCTCCATCAGCAGCATTAATGCGTACAAACAGGCCGTCGTTTCTGCCAAAAGCTCGCTGGATGCGATGGAAGCAGGCTACCAGGTGGGTACCCGTACTATCGTCGATGTACTGGATGCCACCACTACCCTGTACAACGCAAGACAGCAACTGTCAGATGCACGCTACAGTTATCTGATTAATCAGCTGAATATCAAGTATGCACTGGGAACCCTGAATGAACAGGACCTGGCCACACTGAATGCTCAGCTGGGTAAAGACGTATCTACTTCACCGGATACCGTTGCGCCTGAAAATCCGCAACAGGATGCTGCGGCAGATGGCGACACCTCCGCACAAGGTAATGCTGCAGTGACACCGGCCGCAGCACGTCAGAACGTCACATCACAACGCAGTGGTAACCCTTTCCGCCACTAGCCCTGATCCGCCGGGGACAACTCCGTTCCCCGGCGAAACGTATAACAACGTAAAGATCCCCGTGCGCTCCCTGCTTCTGCTTCATTTTCGACCAGCCATCCCCTATTCTTAGCCCTGATCTCTGGGCTCAGGAAAAATAAAATGAAACGGACAAAAAATATACGTCATGCTGCCTTTCGAAAAGGCTGGCAGCCTCGCCATCTGACGCCGGTGGCGATGGCTTTTTCCGCAGTATTTATGGTCAGTGGCTGCGAACAAAAAGACGAGAAAGTCTCAATGTACATGAATGCTGACCAGTGCAGTCAGTCAAATCCCGGGCAGTCCGCACAATGTACCAGCGCTTATAACAGCGCCGTCAAAGAAGCCGCCCGTACTGCCCCGAAATATGCTACCCGCGAAGACTGTGTCGCCGAGTTCGGTGAAAATCAGTGCCAGCAGGTACCGGCTGCCGCAGGGACTGAACCTCAACACAGCAGCAGCCCCTGGATGCCACTGATGGCGGGCTACATGATGGGGCGCATGATGGGTGGGGGGATGGCCCAGCCGCTGTTCAGCCCGCGTAATGCGGCAAGCCCAGCCCGGGGACAATTTGTGGATGCCTCCGGCCGGAGCTACGGTCCGGCAACGGGCGGACGAAGTGCGACCGTGCCGAAAACCGCCATGGCACCGAAACCGGCAACCACCACCACTATTACCCGTGGCGGTTTCGGAGAGTCCGTGGCGCGTCAGATGCCCATGCAGCGTCATAGCGCTGCACCCGCTGCCCGCAGCGGCAGAACCTTCGGAGGCTGATGCCTGGAATGCAACGACAACTGATCACCGAGCGCCCTGACTGGCGCAGGAAAGCCGAAGAATATGGCTTCCGTTTCCATACTCTGTATGGCGAACCTTACTGGAGTGAAGAAGCCTGTTACCGCTTCACGCTGCCACAGGTTGACTATCTGGAAGAAGTGACGGCAGAACTGCATCAGATGTGTCTGCAGGCCGTCGACAGAGTGATCCACAGTGAAGCACTGCTGGATAAATTCCGCATTCCGGCACATGTCCGCCCGTTTGTCGCCGATGCCTGGAAAAACCGGCAACCGTCACTTTATTCCCGGCTGGATCTGGCCTGGGGAGGCGAAGGCGATGCTAAACTGCTGGAAAATAATGCCGATACACCGACCTCACTGTATGAAGCCGCTTTTTTCCAGTGGATCTGGCTGGAGGATCAGGTGGCGGCCGGGCATCTGCCCGCCGGCAGTGATCAGTTTAACAGTCTGCAGGAAAAACTGATCGAGCGTTTCCGTCAGTTACAACAACATTCCGGCATACAACTGCTGCACCTGAGTTGCTGTCGTGATACCGCCGAAGACCGGGCAACAGTACAGTATCTGCAGGACTGTGCCAGCGCGGCCGGTGTCGATAATGATTTTCTGTACATTGATGATATCGGGCTGGGTGAAAAAGGTCAGTTCACCGATACCGGCGACAGAGTGATCAGTAATCTGTTCAAGCTCTATCCCTGGGAACATATGTTCAGGGAATCCTTTTCCATGAAACTGGCCGATGCCGGGGTTCGCTGGCTGGAACCGGCCTGGAAAAGCATTATCTCGAATAAAGCCATCCTGCCCCTGTTATGGGAGATGTTTCCCGGCCACCCGAATCTGTTACCGGCGTGGTTTGCTGAAGATAATCCGCCGTTGCCGGAGACATATGTTATCAAGCCCTTATTTTCACGCGAGGGAGCCAATATCCGTATTATGGATACCCGGGGCGAAGTTGCCCGTGCCGATGGCCCGTACGGCGAAGAAGGCTATATTATTCAGCAATTTCATCCGCTCCCGGTATTTGACGGCAATTACACCGTGATTGGTAGCTGGCTGATAGATGATGCGCCGGCAGGTATCGGACTGCGGGAAGATAAGCAAATGATCACGCAAGATCTCTCACGCTTTTACCCGCACTATTTCACCGGATAAGCTGACCGGAGAGAGGCAACCGGCGGGGATCCCGGCGATCCCCGCCACCGTAACGTTATTCCATCAGCACCGACAGCATACTCAGAGATCCCATTTCGATACCGTCGACCGGAACAGAGATCTTATCACCCGGCTGAAATGCGCCCAGAATATAAAGTAATGGCAGATAGTGTTCAGGCGTCGGGTTAGATAACGCCGCGCCTTCATGCTGCATAAAATTCACCAGCGGATGCTGAGACGGCTCGCCCTGCCAGTTCAGGTTTTCCCGGACAAAATGATTAAAGGATCCTGCCCACGGGTACACTTCATTACCGCCTTTCCAGTGAGCCTTTTGCAGGTTATGGACCACGTTTCCGCTGGAAACAATCATGATCCCCTGCTCACGCAGCGCTGCCAGTTTCTGTCCGAGAGCAAAGTGATAGCTGGCCGGTTGCGTACCATCAATACTGAGCTGCACCACCGGAATAGAAGCATCCGGGTACATTTTAATCAGCACTCCCCATGACCCATGATCCAGCCCCCACTGCTGATCAAGCGCTACCGGGACCGGTGACAATAAGTCGGCCACTTTTCTGGCCAGTGCCGGCGCGCCCGGAGCATTGTACTGCGTATCAAACAGCGCCTGCGGAAAGCCCCCGAAATCATGAATAGTGCGTGGCTGTGCCATCGCCGTCACCGCGGTGCCGCGGGTATACCAGTGGGCAGACACCGCAAGAATGGCGTCAGGTCGGGGTAACCGTTCCCCCAGCTCGCGCCAGCATTCGGTATAACGGTTTTCTTCCAGTACATTCATCGGGCTGCCATGGCCGAGAAACACCGCTGGCATACGTGAGGCTGTCATATATTTACTCCGCAATTCAGATGGCTAATGCATGACACGATACGCTTTCCATCACGGATTACACCCGGATAACGGTGATGATCATTTTCAATGAATTTGAATAAGGAAGAATGGCCCACCCGCCGTGAGCCATAAAAAAAGCTGACAAAATGTCAGCTTTTGAGGGAGTTCGTCGCGGAATTAAACCGCCTGACGGTTATCGTGCACCTGACGCCAGGCAATCAGATCTTCGATAGTGACAACCGGCATATTATGTTGTTTTGCAAACAGAATGGCTTCCGGTGCACGGGCCATGGTACCGTCATCGTTGGTCAGCTCACACAGCACACCCATCGGTTTAAAGCCTGCGAGACGGACCAGATCGATAGTCGCTTCCGTATGGCCGCCACGGGTAAGAACTCCCCCTTCACGGGCGCGCAGCGGAAACACATGGCCGGGACGGTTCAGGTCTGAAGGCTGAGCATCATCGGCGATAGCCGCACGGACTGTCGTAATACGATCCTGTGCCGAAACGCCGGTGGTAACCCCCTGAGCAGCTTCGATAGTCACGGTGAACCCGGTACCGTAAGCGCTGGTATTATTATCCACCATCATCGGTAACGCCAGGTGACGGCGGCGTTCTTCGGTCAGACACAGGCAGACAATACCGCTGCCGTGACGAATGGTCAGCGCCATCTGTGGCACGCTCATTGTTTCTGCGGCGAAGATCATATCCGCTTCATTTTCCCGGTTTTCGTCATCCAGCACCATGACGCCGCGATGTTCCCGGAGTGCAGCCAGTGCACGCTCTACACGTTGTTCAGACGTGCCAAATTCAGAAAGAAGAGTCTGATTCATGGTAAAAATCCTTTGATTATCAACGTTACCAGAATCAGGGCAGCTTAGGAGGAATGTCAGCAAGACATAAAAAATAACGGCATGGACCCACCCGGGGCCATTGGATTATCGTTACCCTCTCCCATCCGGACTTTAACCGTCGGCCCCGGAATTACACCGGATCTGCTGACCTTCCGCCATTGGCTGAAGCGCTCGCGGGCTTTCAGTAGACACTGATTTACCGCCGGTGGGGAATTTCGCCCCGCCCTGAGAATAAGCAGATCCACTATATCCCCAATCCGAAAAAACGGCAATCAGGCGAAAGGCAAAAGCTATTAACATTTATTGCTTTTAATTTATGGTTTCCCGTTGACCGTTGAAGCATTACACTTAATCTTATCCGGGACAGCCACCGGCGGTGCCGAAACCGCTTTCGGGCGTACATTACAGGAAACAGTCATGATAGATACGAAGAAAATTGAACAACTTGCCCGCCAGGTGCATGACGCGATGCCGCAGGGGATCCGTACTCTGGGCGATGATGTCGAAAAGAAAATTCGTCAGGTATTGCAGGCGCAACTGGGCCGGATGGATTTAGTGAACCGCGAAGAGTTCGATATTCAGACTCAGGTTCTGCTCCGTACCCGTGAAAAACTGACTGCACTGGAGCAACGTCTGGCCGCTCTGGAAAGTCAGAGTACCCCCGACGTTCCTGTAGTCGTGGCTGATGCTGACGCAGAAGACCACAAACCGTCTGCAGCAGAATAAAAGAACGGGAGCCAGAGGCTCCCGTTTTTCAGTCCGTCAACTGCCCGTTAAAACTCAGGACTGACGGCTTTTAATGGTGTTAATGATATTCGTGGTAGAAATACCATCTTCAAAATTCAGAATGCGAACCTCACCGCCATTGGCAATCACCTCTTCGCCTCCGGCAACCTCTTCCGGCCGGTAATCGCCACCTTTGACCAGCAAATCCGGTAATATTTCGCTGATCAGTCGCTGAGGGGTATCTTCTTCAAATGCAACAACCCAGTCTACGGCTTCCAGAGCGCCCAGCACAATCATACGGTTCATCAGCGCATTCACCGGACGGCTTTCGCCTTTCAGACGACGGGTAGAAGCATCACTGTTCACGGCCACAATCAGCCTGTCACCCAGCTTACGGGCATGAGCCAGATAAGAAACATGCCCGGCATGCAGAATATCGAAACAACCGTTGGTCATGACGACCTTCTCTCCGCGGGCACGGGCCTGCGCGACTGCCTGTTTCAGCTGCTGTTCATCCATCACCCCGAATCCGCTTTCCGGACGGGCATGAATGGCATTTTCCAGCTCTACCGGACTGACCGTCGAGGTACCCAGCTTACCGACAACCACCCCTGCCGCGGCGTTGGCCAGGAAACAGGCATCTTCCAGACTGCATCCGGCCGCCAGTGAGGCTGCCAGCACACCAATCACCGTATCACCGGCCCCGGTGACATCGTAAACTTCCTGCGCCAGAGTCGGTAAATGTACCGGTGCTTTGCCTGGCTGCAATAAGGTCATGCCGTGTTCGGAACGGGTCACCAGCAGCGCAGACAGTTCATATTTTTCCATCAGAGTCATACCGCGGCCGATAATTTCGGCTTCATCACGGCATTTGCCAACCACGGCTTCAAACTCTGACAGGTTCGGTGTCAGTAACGTTGCGCCACGATAACGTTCAAAATCAGTCCCTTTCGGGTCGATCAGTACCGGGACTCCGGCCTCGCGGGCAAGACGGATCAGCGTTTGTACGTCAGACAACGCCCCTTTGGCATAATCAGAAAGCACCACCGCACCGACCTGATCGACAGAGGCTTTCATACGCTGATGGATAGGTTCCGGGTCAATGTCCCCGAAGCCTTCTTCAAAGTCCAGACGGATGAGTTGCTGGTTACGCGACAGGATCCGTAATTTGGTAATGGTCGGATGGGTACTGAGGCGGACAAAATCACACCCGACCTGCACCTCTTCGAGTGTCCGGCATAATGTGTCAGCCGCTTCGTCTTCCCCGGTCAGACCAATAATGCGTGAAGCCGTCCCGAGGGCTGCGATATTCATTGCGACGTTTGCCGCGCCGCCAGGCCGCTCTTCCACGGTTTCCACTTTAACCACGGGCACCGGCGCTTCAGGAGATATGCGTTGTGTCGGCCCATACCAGTAACGATCCAGCATCACGTCACCAATTACCAGTACACCCGCACGGCCAAAATCAGGCAGCGTTACTTTCATTCAAACGACTCCAGACAGCAATTAACCAGACCAAAAATTTTTGCCGATAATACCACAAACACCCTTCAGTGTTTGCTATCTGCAAGACCTAAAGCGCTGGCCTGACACATCAGCCAGCAAAATACCCCGAAGTTAAGGCAACATAGACGAAAAAAAGTTGCCAGCCACTCAGGGTATTAAAAGGGTTACGTCGGCTGTTCAAGCCAGTGCTGCCAGCTCTGTTGCACCCTTTTCCTCTGCGGCAGATAGGCATCTTCATCCACCGTCGCGGGCAGGGATTGCAGTGCGAGATGATGCAGCGCCTCCCGGAGTGAGACGTAAGCAGCGCTTAACTGCTCTGCCTCCTCAGCAGGCATCACGCCGTGATGTGCCATAGCTTCAAAGATACGGATATTATCCGACCAGCGGGCCAGCGCCGGCTGACTTGCCGCCTGTCCCAGCACCAGATACTGGGCAATAAATTCGATATCCGTGATCCCGCCCTGATCTGTCTTAATATCCCAGCGGTGTCTGACCTTACTGCCGAGATGCTGACGCATTTTTTCACGCATTTCCCGCACGTCTTTCTGCAGAGCCGGCAACATGCGTGACTGACAGAGGACTTCCCGGCGAATTTCATCGAAACAGGTCGCAAGCCCGGGATCACCATAAACGATACGGGCACGGACAAGCGCCTGATGCTCCCATGTCCAGGCCTCTTCCAGCTGATATTGCCGGTAAGCACTGAACGTACTGACCAGCATACCGGCCGCGCCTGACGGACGCAGACGGGCATCCACTTCATACAAAATGCCCGACGCAGTGCGGGTGCTGAATAAATGCATAATTTTCTGGGCCAGCCGCAGATAGAACTGACGGCCATCAATGCTGCGCCCGCCATCGGTAAAGGCATCCTCAGGACAGTCATGCAGAAAAACCAGATCCAGATCAGAGCTGTAACCCAGTTCAAGTCCGCCAAGTTTTCCGTAACCGACCACCGCAAATCCCCGCTGCTGCATATCACTGAGGTGCGAAGGCCGGCCATAGCGCTGAACCATCACATTCCAGGCCTGTTGCACCACAGTTTCAAGGATCGCTTCAGCAAGCCAGCTCAGGTGATCACTGACTTTCATTACCGGTAATGCCCCGGCAATATCGGCGGCGGCAATACGCAACTGCTGAGTCTGCTTAAACTGGCGCAGTGCTTCCAGTTGCTGTTCTTCATCATCCACCGGTATGCGCATCAGATACTGACGTAATTCATCACGATAAGCATCCGTGGCCGTCGGCTGGTAAAGTGTCGCCGGGTCCAGCAATTCATCCAGTAATAACGGATAACGGGCCAGCTGATCGGCCACCATCGGAGACGCTGCACATAACCGGATCAGGTGAGACAGTGCACCGGGATGTTCCGTCAGCAGCTCGAGATACGTGCTTCGTGTCAGCACTCCCGTCAGCAGGGGGAGCAGTCGCTGCAACACGGTATCCGCCTGCGGACGAGGGCAGAGTTCTGCCAGCAGACGCGGCATCAGCTGGTCCAGCGCCAGGCGGCCCCGGGGGCCGATGGTACGGCGGTTAGCATCGTGACGGAAGTGGTGTAAGTGGTGCAGTAATTGCCGGCGCTGCTCTTCATCCAGTGCCGGTGTCAACGGGCTAAGTTCTTCGCCGGTGTAATCACCCAGCCATAATTCATTATAATCACCCGGCGCATGTTGCCCGGGCGCATCGGGAATGTCTTCGCCGATCAGTGCATCAAAGATGGCCCGCACCCGCGACATATGCTGTGCCAGTGCCGTACGAAGCTGCATCCAGCCGTCAGTTCCCATCGCCCAGGCCAGTCTTTCCTGCTGCAGGGGATCCGAAGGCAATGTCTGCGTCTGCTGATCACCGATGCTTTGCAACAGGTTTTCCAGCCGGCGCAGCCAGAGGTAGGCCGTCCGTAACTGCTCAGCCTCCTCTGCCGGTAACAGATGGAGCGTAGCAATAGCCTCCAGTGCGGCAAGCCAGGAACGCTGCTGAAGAGAACGCTCACGTCCGCCACGGATCAGCTGAAAGACCTGAACAATAAACTCACACTCACGGATCCCTCCGGCGCCCAGCTTAATATTATCCGTCAGCCCGCGACGGCGGACCTCACGGGCTATCATGCTTTTCATCGTGCGTAACGACTGGATCACACTGAAATCAATATAACGCCGGTAGATAAACGGACGCAGCATCTGCTGCAGCTCCTGATACCCTTCATCGTCCGCGGCCCCCATGATCCGCGCTTTGACCATGGCATACCGTTCCCAGTCACGTCCCTGCTCCTGGTAGTAGTCTTCCATGGCCGCAAAACTCATGACTAAAGGTCCGCTGTCGCCGAAAGGCCTCAGACGCATATCGACCCGATACACAAAGCCGTCGGGGGTTTGCTGATCCAGTAGTTTGATCAGACGCTGACCCATGCGGGTAAAAAACTGCGTGTTGTCGAGTTCCCGTCGGCCCCCGCGGGTCGTCCCGTTTTCAGGCCAGGTAAAAATCAGATCGATATCTGACGAGAAATTCAGCTCGCCGCCGCCCAGCTTGCCCATTCCCAGAATATACAGGGTCTGGGGTTTTCCTTCGACATTACAGGGGGTTCCCCATTCCAGACAACACTGGCGGTAGGTCCAGTCGCGGGCCGCCACGATCAGGACCTCCGCCAGCTCACTCAACTGACGCAGGCTTTGTTCCGTACCGGCCAGAGAAAGTGTCTGCATCCAGGCAATACGTACCAGAATATGCCGCCGGAACTCTCGCAATATCTGCATCACCGCAGCTTCACTGTCAGCCGGCTGTAACGCGGTGCTTAGCCACGACGAATACTGTTGCCATTCCTCCGCCTGAGGCGGCTGTTGCTGTATCTGCTGCCACCAGCCGGGGTGCTGTTGTAAGCTTTCGCAGATAAAGTCACTGAATGCCAGCGCGGCCGCCGGCAGGGTATCCGGTGATAGCGGCGGAGCCAGGGTAGCGGCCGCTTTACCGGCCAGATCCTGCAACAACGAAGGTAACGGCAACATACACTTTTCCTGTGAGTTCTGTTGAAGGGCTGCCTGTAGTCTGCAGCGATTATTCTCTGTTTCTGGCCGCCTCGTTACCGTTCAGCCAGAAAGGGGCCTGCCGGTGAAGCGAACGTAAGGTCCAGGGGAGATCGTCGTACTGCTGTTCATTAATTTTTTTCAGTGCCAGCCACCAGGGTGCCAGCCACTCATCGACCGCCGACAGCGGGTAGGCACCGCAGAGCAGGCAGACAGCCAGTAACTGCTTATGAATTTTCAGAGCCCTGTCCTGATATTCAGACACCTGATTAACTCCACTGGTGATCTGTTTTAATTCAGCGAAAACCCGCCCCAGCATCACATCACAGAAGCGTTTAAACGAACCTTCCATTTTTTTACGGTGTTTCTCTTCCAGCAGAGCTTTCCACGGTTGTTCGATTAACCAGTGAGTCAGTGTCAGCTGAGTTTCTGCAGAAACGGCAGAGAAACAGAGCGTTTCAGCCGCAATGTCACCCGTCATCGCCTGTTCCAGTGCCAGCAACTGTTCGCGCAACTGCCCGCTGGCTTTGCGCGGAAGCATGCCACCGAATAATGTAAACACTTCACGGATCGCCAGCAGAATTTCCTGTACCCGGGCTGCCGCCTTGCGATCACCGTTCAGCCAGAGTTCTTCATGGTACTGCCACTCCGCCAGTAAGGTGGAGAGCATCGCCTGTAAGCCCTGCTCGCAGTTCAGTTTCTTATCCGACTGCAGACGCGGGAACGGATGGACATCTTTCTGCGGATTGCCCTGAGCCAGATGATAACCGCGTGCAGCTTTACTCAGGCTGCCAGGACGCAGCCCACCGTCACGGATCAGTTCAAAAGCAAAAGCCATTAAATCGTGACGGGTTCCCTGTTTCAGTTCCAGTTCGACTTCAAATAATGGCACCTGTAGTTCACCGGCTATCACCGCACCCTGATCGAACGCTACTTCGATTTCACTGCCGGCATAGGTGATAAGCCAGATTTCCCGGGCAAAGTCGGTCTGAAACAGCGGGTGCAATTGTTGCTGCAATGCCTCAACATCCGTGCCTTCCGGCCAGACATCTGCAGGCAATAAACGGATATCCAGAGCATTCGAGGTTAAGCTGACATTATATTCCGGACGCTGATGCAAGCCGCCGATCGTCTGTCCGCGGGTTTTCAGCGTCATCTCATAGTGGTTATCAACGCCACGGATGCGTAACCCCATATCCCAGCGACGCAGCTGGTTGTCAGACGTTTCAAAATAGATGTTTGCCAACGCGCGGGGTTCGAAATGCTGGCCCGGGCAGCTATTCAGGCGTTCTGCCAGACGGGTCACGGCTTCTTTACTGGCAATGAACTTTAATTCTGTTTCTATGGTCATAGGATCTCTGAGTATCACAATTGCTATCAATTAACCGGAGAATTACTCCTTAACCAGAGTAATCGACTAAAGACTCAATGTCCTGGATTTGTTAGGCTTTACCATCGCCGAGAACAGGAAAGTTCTCATTTATATCTCTACGGCCCCTCGCCAGACTGTGGCATTGAACTGACCCCTATAATATGCAAAAACGACGTCGAATGAATAAAATTACTCGTACAGGTATTTTTCTGCTGGCTTTCACCGGTATTGCGCCGGTCGTCCATGCAGACACCACCCGCTATATTTCTGATGAGCTGTCCACCTGGGTCCGCAGTGGCCCCGGGGATCAATACCGTCTGGTCGGCAAGCTGAATGCCGGAGACCAGGTCACCTTGTTACAGACGGATCAGAACACCCACTACGCCGAAATTCGTGATGGCCAGGGTCGGACTAACTGGATCCCGCTGTCACAACTGAGTGATACCCCCAGCCTGCGTACCCAGGTACCGCAACTGCAGCAACAAGTGAAAGATCTGACCGATAAACTGGCAAATATCGATAACAGCTGGAATCAGCGTACGGCTGATATGCAAAAGAAAGTGGCCGGCAGTGATACGGCTATCAATACGCTGAAGCAGGAAAACCAGGATCTGAAAAATCAGCTGATCGTCGCACAGAAAAAAGTCAGTGCCGCGAACGTTCAGTTGGATGATAAGCAACGCGCCATCATTATGCAGTGGTTTATGTATGGCGGCGGGGTGCTGGGGATCGGTCTGCTGATCGGTCTGTTGCTGCCTCATATGATCCCGCGTCGCAAAAACAGTGACCGCTGGATGCGCTAGCCGCGACAGACTGATCTCTGCCGGGGACACGACTGCCCCGGCAGAGGATTTCCGGCAGATAATTTCTGAATTGTCATAGTCATGTATACTCTGGCAGGTATACGTGGGTGATAAAGGAGTTATGCCGTGAAAACATATCTGGTCGGCGGTGCCGTCCGTGATGCCCTGCTGGGGTTACCGGTGAAAGATCGGGATTGGGTGGTGGTCGGAGCAACCCCCGACACGCTTCTGTCACAGGGATATCAACAGGCCGGACGCGATTTCCCGGTATTTCTGCACCCGGTCAGCCATGAAGAATATGCACTGGCACGCACCGAACGTAAGGCCGGCCATGGCTATACCGGTTTCACCACCCGCTTTTCCCCGGATGTCACGCTGGAAGACGATTTGCAACGACGGGACCTGACCATCAATGCGATGGCCCAGGACAGCGACGGGCAAATTATCGACCCCTGGCTGGGCCGGCAGGATCTGAACCAGCGTCTGCTGCGTCATGTTTCCCCCGCCTTTATCGATGACCCGTTACGGGTTCTGAGAGTTGCCCGTTTTGCCGCCCGTTTCTCGGCGCAGGGGTTTACCATCGCCCCCGAAACCCTTTCCCTGATGCAACAATTATCCGCCAGCGGTGAACTGGCACACCTGACCCCGGAAAGGGTGTGGAAAGAAACCGAAAAGGTGCTCAGCGGACCCGCTCCGGAGGTCTATTTTCAGGTGCTGCGTGACTGTGGTGCTCTGCAGGTATTGTTCCCTGAGCTGGATAATCTGTTCGGCGTCCCCGCGCCGGCCAAATGGCATCCTGAGATCGATACCGGCATCCACAGCCTGATGACGCTGGCAATGGCGGCGTCACTCACCGATGATCCCGCCGTGCGTTTCGCCGCGCTGTTTCACGACGCCGGGAAAGCCCTGACCCCGCCGGCCCTCTGGCCGTCACACCCGGGTCATGGCGTGGCTGGACTGCCACTGATCACCGCCCTGTGCCAGCGCCTGAAAGTCCCGAACCATTACCGGGATCTTGCGTTACTGATCACTGAGTTTCATGACGTACTGCACACGATTGAGCGCCAGCCGGCAGAGAAGATTATCGGTTTGTTTGACAGTATCGACGGCTGGCGAAAACCCGAACGTATTCTGCAACTGACGCTCGCCAGTGAAGCCGATGCCCGCGGCCGGGCAGGATTAACCGCTAATCCTTACCCCCAGGGGGCTTTTGTCAGAAAGATGTATGAGATTGCCGCCGCCGTACCGGTCGCGGCGATTGTTCAGGCAGGATTTAAAGGGCCGGAGATACGTCAGGAACTGACAAAGAAACGGACGGAGGCGTTAATCCCGTACTGTCAGCCGCCAGGCGAATAGTTAAAAGATGCCAGGCCACACTCTCTGTGGCCCGGCACCCGCGTCATTGCCGGATTAGCTGAAAATCGCAAACACGATCGCCGCCAGGATAAAACGGTAAATCGCAAACGGGATAAACGACATCCGTTTGATCACGCCGAGGAAGGTTTTGATCGCCACCAGAGCGACGATAAATGCCATAATAAATCCGGTAGCAAACATCGGTATGTCACTGACCGTCAGGAAGCCCATGCTTTTATATAAGTCCAGCGCGGTTGCCCCCATCATCATCGGAACCGCCAGCAGGAAAGAAAACTCTGAGGCGGCAAAGCGACTGACTCCCGTCAGCATTCCCCCGGAAATGGTTGCGCCTGACCGCGAGAAACCCGGCCAGAGCGCAAGACATTGAAACAGACCGATCATAAAAGCCTGCCGGTAGGTGATATCATCCAGACCGACGGCTTTCGGTTGTGCCGGCTTCAGTTTTTCGGCCAGAATCAGTAACACCCCCCCGGCGACCAGCGCATACATGACATTCATCGGCGTAAATAACGCTTTAATTCTGTCGTGCAGGAGCAGGCCGATAACTACCGCAGGGATCATCCCCAGTAAAATATGGATCAGCGTCAGATGCCCCTGACCTTCACCTTCATGGGGAACCTGACCAAAACGGATACCTATCAGACCAAACAGTCGCCGCCAGAACATGACGACCACGGCCAGAATTGACCCCAGCTGGATCACCACTTCAAACGTTTCGGCGGTTTTATCTTCAAAACCCAGCAAGTGACCGACGATGATCATATGACCCGTCGATGACACCGGTAAAAACTCTGTTAACCCTTCCACTATGCCTAAAATAGCGGCAACAAACAGGTGATGCATATCTGCCATCCGGGACTACCCTCTTTTTTATTCTGCCCTTAAAAACTCCCCATCACCGTCTGATTTTCAGACGGTATACAACTGCCAGGGTCCGGTTACCACGGCTGCGGAATGTCTGAAAATTCCGTAACGTAATAAATGAACCGGACTTATGACATTGGTAATGTGGTTGGGTTTCATTAAGATGGCAATCACCGCAAGAGTATTACCTTTTATTTCGGAATATTACCCCGTTCAATACGGACACCGACCTGAGTCGCCTGCGCTACCGCACCAGGTTTACTCACTTTGATCCTTACCCCTTCCAGCCCGAAACGCTGCATCAGTAACCCGGCAATTTCTTCCGCCACCCGCTCTACCAGGGCAAAACGCTGTCCCTGCAAGTGGTGAAGCACCGCTTCAGAAACATCCGCATAGCTCAGGCAGTCGGCAACATCATCGCTGGCTGCGGCTTTACGGTTATCCCAGGCCATTTCAATATCCAGCAACAGTTTTTGCTGAATCGTCTGTTCCCAGTCGTAAGCACCAATGGTAGTGAATACCGTCAGTTGCTCAATAAAAACTATATCCATAGTGACACTCTCTGTATTTTTGCCGTGAACCGATACCACTTCCGACACTTTATGCGTATTATCCTCTGTCAGCGACCAGGATAACGGACAGGGTATAGAGGGTATTATGACAGTAATTGCCGCAGGAATGATCCTTTTTGCCTATCTTTGTGGCTCCGTTTCCGGAGCAATACTGCTGTGTAAAATATGCGGATACCCTGACCCCAGGACACAAGGTTCCGGTAATCCGGGTGCGACGAATATTCTGCGCTTCGGCGGCAAACTCGCTGCGGTCGCGGTATTGCTATTTGATGTTTTAAAAGGAATGTTACCGGTCTGGCTGGCCTATGCCCTGCACGTATCCCCGTTCTTTTTAGGTCTCACGGCCATCGCAGCCTGTCTGGGACACATCTATCCGTTATTTTTTCATTTTCGGGGCGGTAAAGGCGTTGCCACCGCGCTGGGTGCAATCGCACCTATTGGCTGGGATCTGACGGGGCTGATGATGGGGACATGGCTGCTGACCGTCCTGCTCAGCGGGTACTCGTCGCTGGGAGCGATTATCAGTGCGCTGATTGCACCTTTCTATGTGTGGTGGTTTAAACCGCAGTTCACCTTTCCGGTATCCATGCTGTCCTGTCTTATCCTGCTGCGCCACCATGATAATATTCAGCGCCTGTGGCGCGGCCTGGAACCCAGACTCTGGAAACGCAGAGGCAAACGCCGGAAGTCAGAATAACTCAGCCCTGACCTCCGGGCATACCCGCCCTCAGAACGGCTGACCGTTTTTTAATCGTTCAGCGGGGGCAGTTCTGATAATGGCCAGCGGGGACGGACCGTTATCCCCAAATCACTTTCGGTTCCGCCTTTAAAACGCACCATCCCGGCATAGGCGATCATGGCACCATTATCGGTACAGAAAGCCGGACGGGCATAGAATACCTCGCCCCCCAGCTGCTGCATCATCTCCGCCATACGTGTCCGTAAAGTACGATTGGCGCTGACTCCGCCGGCAATCACCAGCCGCCGGAAGCCGGTCTGCTGCAGCGCTCTTTTGCACTTAATCATCAGCGTATCAACCACGGCATCCTCAAAGGCTCTGGCAATGTCCGCACGCGTCTGTTCATCATCGTCATTGTTACGAATGGTATTCGCCGCGAAGGTTTTCAGACCGGAAAAGCTGAAATCCAGTCCGGGGCGATCCGTCATCGGCCGCGGAAAGGTAAAACGACCGGCCACGCCCTGCATCGCCATTTTAGATAACAGCGGTCCGCCCGGATAATCCAGGCCCAGCAGCTTCGCCGTTTTATCAAACGCTTCACCGGCAGCATCATCAATGGACTCGCCCAGTAACTGATACTCACCGATGCCGGTCACACTGATAAGCTGGGTATGTCCCCCGGAAACCAGTAACGCAACGAACGGAAATTCCGGTGGGTTATCTTCCAGCATAGGAGCCAGCAGATGGCCTTCCATGTGATGAACCGGGATAGCCGGAACCTGCCAGGCAAACGCCAGCGAACGTCCGACCGTCGCCCCGACCATCAGAGCGCCGACCAGTCCGGGACCGGCGGTATAAGCGACCGCATCAATATCTTTCGGGGTCAGGCCTGCTTCTGCCAGGGCCGCCTGGATTAAGGGCACGGTTTTACGCACATGGTCCCGTGAGGCCAGTTCCGGCACAACACCGCCGTAATCCGCATGTAAACTTACCTGACTATACAACTGGTTAGCCAGCAGACCGGATTCATCGTCATAAATTGCAATTCCGGTTTCATCGCAAGACGTTTCTATACCCAAAACTCGCATCACACTCACCTCTGATTTCGCTGCAGGAGTGTACCACAGGTGGTAATTCAGACCTACGCTGCACGATTTCATTAAAAACATTTTTTACCGGCCAAAGAATAGGCTATACTTCGCGGTCTGAAAAAACCGGCAGCCGCAGCGCAGAGTGCTCGTTGGTTTGAAATTGTTCATGGTGCTTTACAAGTCAGCCTACGCTGGAGTAAAATACTGCACCATTTTGAAATAAGCTGGCGCTGCAGCCAGCTGCAAAAACCGAATTTTATCGAGGTGAGAGTTACATGCCGGTAATCAAAGTACGTGAAAACGAGCCTTTCGACGTTGCACTGCGTCGCTTCAAACGTTCATGCGAAAAAGCAGGCGTTCTGGCTGAAGTGCGTCGTCGTGAGTTTTATGAAAAACCAACGACTGAACGCAAACGCGCTAAAGCATCTGCTGTTAAGCGTCATGCCAAGAAACTGGCTCGCGAAAACGCACGCCGTACTCGTCTGTACTAATTTCTTAGGGAGTCCGCTCCCTTGCGTGTTATGCGCAGACTGAGTTAAGTGAAAGGCCGTGCTTTCCGAAAGGAAGCGCGGCTTGTTGCCGTTTATGAGCTAAAGATCCGGAGTCTATGGCTGGGAAAATACCGCGTATATTTATCAATGACTTGCTTGCGCGCACAGATATCGTGGATCTGATCGATGCCCGTGTAAAGTTAAAAAAGCAAGGCAAAAATTATCACGCCTGTTGCCCTTTCCATAACGAAAAAACACCGTCCTTTACCGTTAACGGCGACAAACAGTTTTACCACTGTTTTGGCTGTGGTGCCCATGGTAATGCTATCGACTTTCTGATGAATTTCGACCGTCTGGAATTCGTGGAAACCATCGAAGAACTCGCCACCATGAACGGACTGGAAGTCCCTTATGAAAGTGGCAGCGGCGATAGCCCCCTGGAACGCCATCAGCGTCAGAGTCTTTATCAACTGATGGATGGCCTGAACAGCTTCTATCAGACATCGCTCACCGGACAACAGGCCGAACCCGCACGCCAGTATATTCAAAGCCGGGGGTTAAGCCAGCAGGTCATCGACCATTTTTCAATAGGTTATGCTCCGCCGGGCTGGGACAATGCCCTGAAGCGTTTCGGAAAACAGCTGGAGGATAAACACTCCCTGACTGAGGCCGGAATGCTCATCACCAATGATAATGGCCGGAGTTACGACCGTTTCCGTGACAGGATCATGTTCCCTATCCGCGACAAACGCGGCAGAGTCATTGGTTTCGGGGGACGGGTGCTGGGGAATGATACCCCTAAATACCTGAACTCACCTGAAACACCGATTTTCCATAAAGGACGCCAGTTATACGGCCTTTATGAAGTCACCCGTCAGCATCCGCAGCCAGAAAAGCTGCTGGTCGTTGAAGGGTATATGGATGTGGTTGCGCTGGCACAGTTTGGCATCGATTATGCCGTTGCCTCGTTAGGTACCTCAACCACCAGCGAACATATCCAGTTATTATTCAGAAATACCGATACCGTGATCTGTTGCTACGACGGAGACCGGGCGGGCCGGGATGCAGCATGGCGGGCCTTAGAAACCGCCCTGCCCTATATGACCGACGGACGGGAGCTGCGCTTTATGTTCCTGCCGGACGGGGAAGACCCGGATACACTGGTACGTAAAGAAGGTAAACAGGCTTTTGAGCAGCGTATGGTTCAGGCCGTGCCGTTGTCAGACTTTTTATTTGAAAGTTTACTGCCGCAGACCAATTTAAGCAGCCGTGAAGGGAAAGCGAGACTGAGCACACTGGCACTGCCGCTGATTAGTCAAATCCCTGGCGAAACCTTGCGAATTTATCTGCGTCAGGTACTAGGGAATAAACTGGGTATTCTGGATGACCGGCAGCTGGAGAAGCTGTTACCGGCACAGGCTGAGAATAAAGCCGCCCCTGCGGGCCCGGTGATGAAAAAGACGACCATGCGGGTACTGGTTGCCCTGCTATTGCAGCATCCTGAACTTGCCGCGCAGGTACCCTCACTTGACGGATTGATGGAGACAGGCATTGCCGGCCTCCCCCTGTTCGCTGAACTGGTACAACGTTGCAATGAGCAACCGGGTATGACAACCGCTCAGTTGCTGGAAAGCTATCGCGATACAAAAACCGGCCAGTCCCTTGAAACTCTGGCTATCTGGAACCACATGATAGTGGATGAAGAAGTTGAAGCCGTCTTCAGCGATTCACTGGCAAGTCTCTATGACTCGGCACTGGAACAACGCCTTGAGCAGTTAATTGCCTATGATCGTACCCGCGGACTGAACAGTGAAGAACGGCGGGAACTACAGTCGCTGCTGACCGCATTAGCGAAAAAATAGTCATTAGCACATTCGCTGCACGCGGGTGTGCGATTACGAATGTAAATACTGATGAAAAAATCATCAGAGACCACAGACTCTGCCAGGTTCTTCTATACTGAAACCTGAAAGATGACAAAAAGATTACTCGCGGCTTAATTGCCGATTACTGAGGGCAGATGCCCATTGCTGCGATGAAGGCCGCAGCTATTGAACGCCTTTACTGTTATTGCCGGTTAGCCCCGGCCAACACCAATCTCATTAACAGAAGTGTGGATACCGTCTTATGGAGCAAAACCCGCAGTCACAGCTGAAGCTACTTGTCACCCGTGGTAAGGAGCAAGGCTATCTGACCTATGCTGAGGTCAATGACCATCTGCCGGAAGATATTGTCGACTCCGATCAGATTGAAGACATCATTCAGATGATCAACGACATGGGCATCCAGGTGGTGGAAGAAGCCCCGGATGCTGATGATCTGATGCTGAATGAAAACAGTTCGGATACTGATGAAGATGCAGCAGAAGCCGCTGCGCAGGTATTATCCAGCGTAGAATCCGAAATTGGCCGGACGACAGACCCGGTCCGCATGTATATGCGCGAGATGGGGACAGTAGAACTGCTGACCCGTGAAGGCGAAATCGACATTGCTAAGCGCATTGAAGATGGTATTAACCAGGTTCAGTGCTCCGTCGCAGAATATCCGGAAGCAATCACCTACCTGCTTGAGCAGTACGACAAAGTTGAAGCCGGTGAAACCCGTCTTTCCGATATCATTACCGGGTTTGTCGATCCGAATGCTGAAGAAGATCTGGCACCGACAGCAACACACGTCGGGTCTGAACTTTCAGAAGAAGATCGTGACGATGATGAAGACGAAGAAGACGACGACGACAATTCAGATGACGATAACTCTATCGATCCTGAACTGGCGCGCGAGAAATTTACTGAATTACGTGCTCAGTATGAAGTCACCCGTAACGTCATCAAAAGCAAAAGCCGCAGCCATGCTGACGCTATTGTCGAAATCCAGAACCTGTCAGAGGTCTTTAAGCAGTTCCGCTTAGTGCCTAAACAGTTTGATTATCTGGTCAACAATATGCGCGAAATGATGGATCGTGTCCGTGGTCAGGAACGCGCCATCATGCGACTGTGTGTTGAAATCTGCAAGATGCCGAAGAAGAACTTCATCACGTTATTCACCGGTAACGAGACGAACGATACCTGGTTCAAAGCGGCTCTGGCCCTGAAGAAACCATGGTCCGAAAAACTGCAGGAAGTTCAGGAAGATGTTTCCCGTGGCCTGCAGAAACTGGCACAGATTGAAGAAGAGACCGGCCTGACGATTGAGCAGGTAAAAGACATTAACCGTCGTATGTCCATCGGTGAAGCGAAAGCCCGCCGTGCGAAAAAAGAGATGGTTGAAGCGAACCTGCGTCTGGTGATCTCCATTGCTAAGAAATACACCAACCGTGGTCTGCAGTTCCTGGATCTGATTCAGGAAGGTAACATCGGTCTGATGAAAGCCGTTGATAAGTTTGAATACCGTCGCGGTTATAAATTCTCTACCTATGCAACCTGGTGGATCCGTCAGGCAATCACCCGTTCGATTGCAGACCAGGCAAGGACTATCCGTATTCCGGTGCACATGATTGAAACCATCAACAAACTGAACCGTATTTCGCGTCAGATGTTGCAGGAAATGGGTCGTGAGCCTTCTCCGGAAGAACTGGCTGAGCGTATGCTGATGCCGGAAGATAAGATCCGTAAGGTATTAAAAATCGCTAAAGAGCCGATTTCGATGGAAACACCGATCGGGGATGATGAAGATTCACATCTGGGCGACTTTATCGAAGATACCACGCTGGAACTGCCACTGGACTCTGCAACCTCTGAGAGCCTGCGTTCAGCAACCCATGATGTTCTGGCCGGACTGACTGCCCGTGAAGCAAAAGTTCTGCGTATGCGTTTCGGTATTGATATGAACACTGACCATACCCTGGAAGAAGTGGGTAAACAGTTTGATGTTACCCGTGAACGTATCCGTCAGATCGAAGCGAAAGCACTGCGTAAACTGCGTCACCCAAGCCGCTCAGAAGTTCTGCGCAGCTTCCTGGATGACTAAGCCGTCGCCGTACTGATGTCTCAGAAAGCCTCACCTGACGGGTGAGGTTTTTTTTTGTTGTATCCAGAAAACCCCCAGCTAGGCTGGGGGTTCCGTAAAGCTTTCAGCTTTGGGCCGTATATAAAAACCCCTTTTGATTTGTTAAAACACCTTGCGGTCTGGCAACTGCAAAGGTTCAACAGGAAATCAAAAGGGGGTCCCAATGAGGGACGAAAAGAGCTTAGCGCATACCCGATGGAACTGTAAATATCACATAGTTTTCGCACCTAAGTACCGAAGGCAGGTCTTTTATGGAGAGCGGCGAAGGGCAATAGGGAGCATTTTAAGAAAGCTGTGTGAATGGAAAA